>JAJRVC010000368.1 GCA_024277475.1 Deltaproteobacteria bacterium | reverse complement strand
CTATAAACATCTGCAATATATTGTGCAGATGGGATAAAATTACCGCAAGGTCGCTGCTTCGGGAAATCCATGCCTCAGGGCGAGCTTCGTGAACATTTGCGCCAGCCCGGCTCCCAGCGTAAACACGGAGCCGATATCAAGGTTATCGTCCACGGATTTGTCGAAGAAAAGATTGAGGCTGGAGCCCAGGCCCTCGTCAGGCATCCAGTAGCAAATCATCAGCGGAATCCTGGGCAGGGGGTGCAACACCACCGAGATGTCGGATTCGAATTGCTTGGCCACCTGTTTGCCGCTGAAAATGTGAACCAGATCGTCAAAAAGATCGGTATAGGTGTCGGCCACTTTTTTCATGGGTGCTTCACATCGTTTCTGAAACAACGGATAGCGTTCCTTGCCGTCTTTTAACTCCCGGAAGGAAACCCAGTTGCCGGAAGCCGGCAGGCCGCTACCGTAAAGAACATGACTGAGAAAAGGGATGGCCACCCAGTGATTGATGTGGATGTCCGCATGGAGATTGCCGGTGGTATCGAGGCTGAGATTCTTACCGAGTACTTTCAAAGTCAATCTGCCGCCTGAAAACTCGGCGCCGATTCTGCGGGCGGCGGCCGCAAGGTCAAGCCTGGCGATCTCTCCTTGCAGCTTTCGCATGGCTTCATCCGTATCCTGACCGACGGCATTGCGGTTGGCGGTCTCCCCGCCGAATTGGACAATGACCTCCCGATCCAGCCTGGGGCACTGGGCCAGCTTTTTATGCCCTGTATACACCGCCCCGGCGAAAGCCAGACAGGTCTTTTCGCCGCACTCCCGGCAATTGGATTTATCAAGCAGTTGAAAGATTTCCATGGCATTTTTAGGCTGCGGCATAGGTTTTTTCTCCTTTGATAAAAACAGGAAGTGACCTGGAAGACGTTGAGTACTAATATTTTTTCCCTTGCTCAACTTCGCCAATCGCTTCATCAATGATATCGATAGCACGGTCCATTTCAGCCCGGGTGATGACCAGGGCCGGCCTCAGGGTCAGGATATTGCCCTCGATGATTTTAGCGGAAAGACCTTTTTCCAGGCACCTGAACATTATGATTTCAGCTTCGTCTGCCGCCTTGGCCCTCGTTTTGCGATCGGTCACCAGATCGATGCCGATATGCAGTCCCAGGCCGGCAACCTGGCCCATGAGACGGTGTTTTTCTCTCAAATTATTTAGTCGTCTCAGAGCATATGCTCCCAGTTCAGCGGCATGATCCGCTAAACAATTATCTTCGATATACGCAATTTCGGCCAGTGCAGCCACCGAACACAAGGCATTTTTCTCATGGGTGAAATGACCAACAGACCGGTGGGCACAAACGTTAAACGTTTCATGGGTAACGATCCCGGCAAAGGGCATCAGCCCGCCGCCGAAAGATTTACCCAGCACCAGAATATCCGGCGTCACAAAATGCTCACAGGCAAACATTTTGCCGGTGCGGCCAAAGCCCTCGATGATCTCATCGAAAATCAGCAAAGCCCCGTATTGCCCGCACAGTTGTTTTACGCCTTGCCAGTATCTTCCGGAAGGAATCACGGGTGTGGCTGAAATCGGCTCACCGATAACGGCCGCTATCTCGGGTTCTCGTTTTAGAACCAGTTCAATCTGGCGCAAGCATTCCGCATCCACATCTTCCTGCCTCGAAAATCCCCAGGGGTTGCGGTAATAATTGGGAAATTCAACCCGGAATGCGCCCGGAACCAGTGGGCCGAATCCGCCGCTGAAATGTTCTTCACCCCCCACGCTTGCCGCCCCGAACCCTGCTCCGTGAAACGAATCCCAAAAGGAAATGGTCTTGAAGCGGCCGGTTACCTGTCTGGCCAGCATTAGGGCCATTTCTACGGCTTCCGAGCCGCCCGGGCAAAAGAGAGATCGACAAAGCCCGGTTGGGGTAATCTGCGCCAGTTTTTTTGCCAGTTTGATGGCGGTAATATTCGTATAGCGACGTGGACAAAAGGTCAGTCCCTCATCCAGCTGCTTTTTTACGGCTTCAATGACGGCCGGGTTGTTGAACCCGGCGTTATGAACGCCGTTGCCGTGCATATCGATATATTTTTTGCCGTCTAAATCTTCAATATAGATTCCCCGGGCTTGTGACAGAACATTTAATACCGGCGTTGACAGGCTCTGGTGCAAAAAATATTTTTTGTCTTCATCAAACCACTTCTTTGACTCGCCCGTTAAATTCCGTTCCCAGTATTTCTGCCTGTTGGCGGTGGTGTTGACGTCGCCCTGCTCGCGCTCAACGCACTTGTCTTTGGTTCGACGGCGGCTATCCATTTTATATCCTCCATATTAATTCAACAAAAATTTATGCGGAATTTCCCTTTAGATCAAGGGAAAAAATAGGAATACCAACAAAGGCAGCCTTTAGCGAAGTCACGATTTTAGCACCAGCCGCGAACTACTTGATTAATCGAGAGATTATGGCCCTGATTCAAAAATCAGAGGGGGATGTTAATATTTTCCAATCCGGATGTAATTGCCGTATTCTTGATTTGCGGCTTAGATCTTGACACTTAGCCTGTAAATTAGCTATAAGACTTTTGTTTTGAATGTGATACCGGATGTTTTGGCCCTGCAAAGGTCTCGAAATAGACAGAGGGGGGTTGTGATTCTCAAGGCGATTAATGTTTCGAAAAAATTCGGTGAACTCAAAGCGGTGAACAATCTTAGCTTTGAAGTGCATGAAGGACAGATCTTCGGTATTGCAGGGCCCAATGGCGCCGGGAAATCGACGGTTTACAATCTTATCACCGGTTTTCACAGCTTTGACGGCAAAATTGAGTTTGGCGGTCGGGATATTTCAGGCATGCCGCCTTACCGTATTGCCAAAGCCGGTATTGCACGTACATTTCAGATTCCTCAAACTTTTCCAAGCCTCAGTGTACAGAATAGCATCTCAGTGGGTAGCCGCTTCGGTACTGCCGGCGGACTTGATCCCGGCCACGTGGATGAGGTGATCCGCTTTGTCGGTCTTGAAAAAGAGCGTACTCAATATACCGGTCTATTAAACCTGCTGGAAAAAAAGAAACTGATGATCGGTGCTGCACTGGCCACCAAACCCAGAATCCTGATGCTTGATGAGCCCATGGCCGGTTGCAATGCCACCGAGATAAGAAATCTCATGGCTTTGATCGCCAAAATCAACCAGGATATGGGTGTAACCATCATTATCATTGAACATTTCATGAAAGTGCTCACGGAGCTTACCGAAAGTTTGTTGATCATTGAGTCCGGTCGTAAGGTCTGCTGCGATACACCCGCGAAAGTCGTCAAAAATCCCAAGGTAATTGAATGCTATTTAGGTGGGGCTGATGCTGGAAGTTAGTCATTTAAATGCCTGCTATGGTGAATCGCATGTTTTGCGGGATGTCTCCGTAGCCGTCGCCAAAGGCGAGGTCGTGGTTATGCTGGGGCCAAACGGCCATGGCAAAAGTACCCTGTTAAAATCCGTCTGCGGTCTGGTGGAAGATGTCACGGGCACGATCGCCTACCAGGGCAGGGACATCAATGGCCTTGCTACTGAAAACATCGTCAACCTGGGCTTGATCTATATCGCAGAAAATCGTGAGCTTTTTCCGCACATGACAGTCATGGAAAATCTTAAAATGGGCGCCTATGCCAAAAACGCACGGTCCCGGGAAAAGAAAAATCTGGAGTGGGTATTTGACCTCTTCCCGCGGCTGGTAGAACGCCGGAAACAGTTCGCCTCAACCATGAGCGGCGGCGAGGCCCGCATGCTGGCCGTGGCGAGGGGGCTGATGTCCAACGCAGATTTTCTGTGTATCGACGAACCCTCTTTGGGGCTTCAGCCTAGCCTGCGGCATGAGATCTTTTCCATAATCAGGCAGATCAATGATCAGGGCAAAACCGTCCTGCTGGTTGAGCAGAATATTCCTCAAATAGCGGAACTGGCCGACAGAGTCTATGTCATGGAAGAGGGACAAATCTCTTTTGAAGGCAATAAAGACGAAGCACTCAATAATGAGCATCTGAAGGAGATTTTTTTGGGAATGTAACCGGAAGCCATCACAAAAGTGTCTTTAGGCCCTATTCCATAACTCTGATATTAAGCCACCCCTTCCAGTGATGGACGCGGAAAGGTTCCACCGACCCGGCGAGAAGACAGCGAAGTCATTTAAAATTCGAAACAAATGGTTTGTGCTTCGGCCGGCTGTATATAGTAAAGGTTTGGACACCCATGTTTAGCGAAGATACCATCTTATTATTTTATGAGATTACCGACGTAATTATCGCCGGGCTGTCCACCGGTTCCGTATATGCCCTGATGGCCGTGGGTATGACCCTGGTCTACGGTGTGACCAAGGCCTTTAATTTTGCTTATGGGGATTTCTTTAACATGGGCGGATATTTTGCCTGGATACTGATTTTCGGAATCGGCCTTCAATTCGGTGGGTACCTGACGGTCCTGGTCATAGTGTTGCCGCTGATGTTCGCTGTGGGGTATGGGTTGGAAAAACTCCTGATAGCGCCATTAAGAAAACGCGCGGACTGGGAAAACAAGGTTATGATGCTGACCCTGGGACTGGCGCTTTTTCTAACCAGCTTGTATACGGTAGTCTTCGGCGTCAAAATGAAATCCCTGCCTCCCATTCTGGAGGGGACGCTCGAGGTTGGCCAGCTGGTGTTTGACTACCAGGACATCATGATTTTTGTGATGTCTCTGGGCGGCATCCTGCTTTTTGGCTGGATGCTCAACAACACCCGTATCGGCATGGCTGTAAAGGCCGTGGCCCAGAACCCGATAGGGGCTAAAATCGTGGGTATTCCCAAAGAGCGGATTTTTGCCGCTACCTTTGCCATCTCAACGGTCATGGTGGGCTTTGGCGGAATTCTGTTGAGCCAGAAGTGGTTCATCAATCCCATGTCCGGCGGTACCATCATGATCAAGGCATGGGTGGTAACGGCATTCGGCGGCATGGGCTCCATCCGCGGCGGTCTTTATGCCGCCTTCATCATCGGCATGATGGAAGCGTTTGTGGGTTGGTTGTTCGGCATGAGCTACGGCATCATAGCGCTTTTTATCCTGTTGTTGGCCACACTGGCACTGCGGCCCCAGGGCCTGATGGGAAAGGGCAATTAGGGTATGCGTTTAAAGCACATGGCGATAATTATCGGTGTTGCCTATGGGATCATGGCTGTCTTGCCCATCTTTGTGGGAGACACTAAATTTATTATGAACATCCTGGTCATGTGTCTCATCTGGGCAGTGGTGGCCTCTTGTTGGGATGTGATGATGGGATTTGCCGGTATCTTCTCATTCGGCCAGGTGGCCTTTTTCGTCATGGGTGCTTACTGCTCCGGTATTCTTGCCATCGAATATCATGTGCCCCCGGTATTGTCCATTCTGATCGCCGGACTGTTTACTGCCGGCATGGGCTTCCTTGTGGGTCTGCCCTGTCTTAAACTGGCCGGGCCCTATGTGGCCCTGGTGACATTTGGCGTGCATATGGCCCTGCAACCGACATTAAGAGGCGAGATCGGGATTGCCCTGGGAACCGGCGGCTCTGTGGGTCTTCTAACCATACCTCCCATCAGCATGTTCGGCTATACTTTCAGCTCCAACAACATCGTCCCGACTTTTTACTTGACGCTTTTCGTATCCCTTGCCTGTGCGCTGATCATCATGTTTGCGATTAAATCCTACTGGGGCATTGCCTTTCTGGCCCTCAAGGATTCCCAGGACTTTGCCATGAGCCTGGGTATCAGTGCCTTTAAATATAAACTGATGGTCTTTGCCCTGACCTCATTTTTAACCGGTATTATCGGAGCCTACTACGGCCATTTCTACGGTGTGCTCTCCTTTCGCATGCTGGATATGGACCTGTTCAGTATCCTGATGGTCATGATGCTGGTGGGCGGTCTGGGTCATTTTCCCGGCGCCATCCTGGGTGCTTTTCTGGTGGTGGCCGGCAGTGAGCTGATGGCGCCGCTGGGTGCATACCGGGCCGTGGCCATGGGGGCATTGGTGGTCATTCTGGTGTTAGCGCTTCCCAACGGTATTATGGGACCTTTTCTAAAGCGCCATGCCGGGTGATATATTGAGGTCCTTTCCTAAACTGATCGGTTATAGACGCGGGGTTCAAGGTTCAAGGGCTACAACTGTTTGAAACTATTTACTATATTGATTATGATCAGTAATGTCTGATATCACCCATTGGGTGAAAGGTCATTATAAAAACGATGAGGGCAGAATCCCTCTGATCAGAGTTGGTTGGGTGCTTTTCAACCCGGAACGTTGAACCCTGAACCATTGAACCTCTGTCTTTATAAATTCTATATTCTCTCGTTATCAGTAGATGAGTTTATATAAAACCGTGTGAGTCTCACAGTTATTTTTTTGCAACTTAACTTTCAACCAATAGGGAGGAACGAAATGAAAAGAATCAGAATAATCACATGGGTTCTAACAGTTTGTCTGTTTTTTACACCTGCTGCCATGGCAGCCGATACCATTCCGGTCGGTGTTCCGATTCCAATGACCGGCTGGGCTGCCGGCTCCGGGGCAGACTATTTCAAGGGCATCAAAATGGCCGTTGACGAAATTAATGAATCAGGCGGTCTGTTGGGTAAACAACTTGAGATTATCCGTTTTGACTCCAAGGGATTCGAGCCTGAAGTGGTCATGCAGGCGGCCGACTATCTGTGCGACCAAAAGAAGGTGGCTTCGGTTCAAGCCGGCTGGGCTGGATGGGGCCAGGATGTTCGGGCCTACGGTAAATATGATGCGCCCTTTTTCGCTGATGACGGCTCTCAGGCAGCTGTGGACGTTTTCAGGGAAGATCCGAAAAAATATTACAATATCTATCAGACCACCGATGTGGGTATCGAGCAGGCCAAGAGCATGTTTCGAGCACCGGTGGCGCTGCCCTACGAATATCCCAATAAAAAGGTAGTGATCATCAACACCGACGATTCATGGGGCCTTGAAGTGGGGGACACCCTTGAGGCAAGCTTCAAAGAAAACGGCTGGAAAGTGTCCAAACGGGAGACCGTACCCTACGGCACCAACGAGTGGGGCGTTATTCTGTCCCAGATCCGCAGGATCAAGCCGGCCCTCATCCACATTGAAATCCCCAGTGGACAGGAAAATATCACCTTCATCAAGCAGTTTCTTAAAAAGCCCACCAACGCAATCATCAGCCTGGGCTGGGGCATAACGCCCCGCGAGGTGGTGGATGCTCTGGGCACATCCGCCGACGGGATAGTGGGTGAGATGCCCAGTGGGTTGCCTGGACCCAAGGCCCCCAACCCGGCAGCCCAAGCCTGGGTCGACAAGTTTGTACGACTCTACAAGCATCAGGTTCCTGCCGGTGCCTGGATTGCCTACACGGCTGTCAAAGCCTGGGCCCATGCAGTCGAAAAGGTGGGTGATGCCTATAATTTCAAAGCCGTGAATGCCTATATTCAGAAAAACGGCTATGAGGGGGAGTTGGGTCTTATCAAGTGGGATAAAGACAATGTACTGCGTGCTCAAGCGGGAGCTCCGGTGGTGCACTACCAGGTGCAGGGCGGTGAGCTGCAGCCGATCTTTACCGATCCACCCCTAACACCGTATCCCAATTCAAGCTTTAAGGTGCCGCGCTGGATCAAAAAGTGATACTTCAAAACCAATTTTGATCCGGGCTGGGGATTGCCTTCTTGGCCGGTTTGTCTGCGACAGGCAACCGGCGGGGGTCGGAGGCAATCCCCTACAGCCCTAAGTTGTTTTTGCCCAGGAGGTACTAAAAATGGTTGTTACATAGCAGGGAAACAAATATACATCGAGTGGCAATGACGCCCGGTGTATTTGCAATTAAGGTCGGCTTTTAAAGTTCAGCCAAATCCAGATAAACTGCACATACAAATTTATCAAAAAAAAGCAAACAGCACGTATGAGTACAGCTATCATAAGTCTATTATCTGGATTAGCGGGTATGTTTGGATGGGGAATATACGACTTTCTAGGAGGCGTTTATGCCAAACAGATAGGATCTTTTAAATCTTTCTTTTGGTCACAACTGGCTGGTTTAATCTCTGCCCTTCTGCTTATATTCGTTTTTACAATAAGCCTCAATGTCCCTATTCTGGTAATTATTTTGCTCCCAATCGCAGCAATTGTTTATTCTGCTGGATACTTGTTTTTTTTTCAAAGGCTTTAAGAGAGGCAATGTATCGATTGTTGCCGCACCCATGAATCTATGGGCTGTATTTACACAGCTATTGCCGGTATAATTGTCACTGTATTTTAAATTCTCGCCCGATTTTTCTATTGGCCGGTTCAGGACTCAAAACTTTAGGGCATTCCAACTACATGGTCCACCACAAGGACAAATACCCTTCCGAACCTCTGAAGAGTTTTATCGATGGCGTGTTTAGGTGGGCGGCTGAATACCTGCGAGAGCTCAGATGATCGTATCGCTCAATTCCCGGCAGTCGTATTCACCGGATGGGGTGTAAATCACGGCTGTTGGTAAATGGCAGTCATTCATCCGTACTTGCGCAAATCGTCCCATTTTTCCCATTCTGCTGTGCCGGCCACCAGGTTCTTGAAGCGGGTACGAATCTTCATATCTATTTCGGATGAAAAAACCGCCGGATTATCATGAGTCAAGATTGAACCGGCTTTGCTGAGGGCTCTGGTATGGGCATCGGGTCTTCCCTTTTCCTGCCAGGTGGCACGCATGTCGCGCATGGCCACTTCGGGCAGAACGGCAGCTGTGCGCATGCGGTTAAATGTATCCATTTCCTGCATATATAATCCGCCGGGGCCGACTTTGGCAATCAGATCGAGGCAAAGATTCTCGACACTGAATTCCAGGCCACGCTGGATGCGTTTGAGCATTAAGCCGATTTCATTATCAATGACTGCTTTGCCGAAATCAAAGGTCAGCAAACTACTTAAAAGTCCTCCCATGTTGAACATGTCCGTTCCGCCGAGCAGCGCCGCGGTGACGTCCATCCCGGTTTCATAACCGGCTTGAGCATCATCTATGTGAGCATTGGTCGTACCGATATAGCCGCCGGAAGGAACATTGTAAAACCGCGCCATCTGGCTGTGTGCCATTTGCAGGATTCCCGTTTCGATCCCCCCCGGAGCGTAGTTGGCTGTGCGCATATCCGCAACCGTAGATAGAACCGCGTAAATCAACGGTGTTCCGGGACGTACCATTTGCATAAGAACGCTTAACGCCAAAAATTCGGCGTTGCCAAGTGCCAGCGTCCCCAGCAAGCTCATGGGCGAGGTCATACCCGCATTAGGAACGATAGTACCATAAACAGGCAGATCCTTTTCTGTGAGATAAATCAATATCTCAGTGGATGCCACATCCATGGTCAAGGGTGAAATATCGGGGCAGCAATGATGGGTAATAAGTGGTCTCTCCTGATACGCTTCTTTGCTGCCGGCGATGATGCACCCCAGCTCAATTATCTGCTGCAGCTCTTTCATGTCGGGTGTATTACCGCGGATGGGTTTTAAGCAGTTTTTTAAAGCCGGATAAAAACGCGAAAGACTGAATTGGCCCTCGGGTGTGTCATTGGCGAGAGTTGAAATGGAAAAAATATCATAGCCCGGCAGTTCGTTAATCAGAAATGCTATATTGGCAATGTCGGTTGATGTCGCATTACGCTCCTCACCGGTTATAGGGTCAATGATGTTGGGAGCGGAGCTGGCGGTTATTATCAGCGGCCTGTCGTCGGGAATGGTCTTGTCAAATTGCGGATCGCGGCCCTTGAACGAAAATCTTGGAACAAAAGATTGACAATAAGTGTCAACAACCTGACGGGGAAATTTCACTATCTGGGTAGCTGAGTTTATCTTGCAGCCGTGCCGACCATAAATATCACGCGCTTTTTCACTTCGTGCCAGAATACCGACATTTTCCAGGATCTCCAGCGACGCCTGATGGATTGTTTCAACCTCCGGGACCGTAAGAAATTCAGTAAATTGCATGAGACCTCCGAATTTGATGCCTTAAATCAAAGAAATTTCGGCTTTCTAAAACAAAGAAATCATTAAAGCAAGTCCTATTTGAAAAAAAATAAAAATCATGTTTGAGAATAGCAAAGATCATGCCGTATTTGAGATTGACGGCGTTGTAAGGAAAGCAAGGTGTCGGGTTTCAGGTGTCAGGGAAAGGAGAGGCTATATACTCGTGTGAAACATTAAGCCGCTTTGGCTGCCGGCAACCGGGTTCGCATGAAACACCGCCTGGCCGGAACAGTGAATTTTTCGAACGTCGAACATCGAACGTCCAACGTCGAACTTCGAATATTGATGACG
>JAJRVC010000367.1 GCA_024277475.1 Deltaproteobacteria bacterium | reverse complement strand
CATTTTGTACGAAAACTCCCTGTTCGGCACCAAGGGTGCTAAAAAATTCGAAAAAAGCTGCGAAAAACTGGGCTACAAGGTAGTTTTGAAAGAGGGCTACGAGCACGGCGGCATTGACTTCAAACCCGTGCTGATTCAGGTCAAGCAAAAAAACCCGGATATCGTTTACATGATTTCCTACATCATGGACGCCTCGTTGCTGATGAAGCAGGCACGGGAACTGAAGCTGACCCCCAAGCTGTTTATCGGCGGGGCGGCGGGTTTTACCCTGCCCGAGTTTACAGAAAACGCCGGCGTGGCATCCAACTACGTTGTTTCCGCCACCCTCTGGCACCAGGTACTGCCCTTTCCCGGGGCCATGGATTTTTACAACAAGTTCAAGGCCCGCTACGGCAAATCGGTGGACTACCATGGTGCCGAAGCCTACGCGGCCTGCTACGTAATCGCCGATGTCCTCAAACGCGCCAAATCCTATAAAAACACGGATATCAAAAAAGCGCTGGATGCCACCGACATGGAGACGGTTTTCGGCCCGGTGAAATTTACCACCTGGGGAAAAATGAAAAACCAGAATAAAGCCGCCACCTATGCCGTGCAGTGGATCAACGGAAACCTAGAGCTGGTCTGGCCCACAGAACATGCCACCGCCAAGCTGGCGTACCCGGTGGACTGGCTCAAGGTCTGGGGTTATAAATAACCGACCTGCCTCTTTACACGCCAAACCGTCCCCGGCGCTGCCGGGGGCGGTTATCAATCGCGCGTGTTTCAAATTTTAAAAAAAGATTGCTTTGCTATACAGCTTCTTACACGGCCTCTGACCCCGGCTGAAAGGAACGCCACATGGATGTTTTCCTCCAAACAATTGTCTCCGGCCTGCTTATCGGGGGAATTTACGGCCTGATCGGCATCGGCATGACGCTGATCATGGGCGTGATGGGCATTATCAACCTGGCCCACGGCCAGCTCATGATGGTGGCCATGTATATCACATTTGTTCTTTCTGCTTACCTGCACATCGATCCTTATGTATCGCTTCTGGTGGCCATGCCGGCCCTGTTTTTGCTGGGTGCTTTTCTGCAGAAATTCCTTTTGAACCCCCTGATGAAAATTGATTCCATTCTACCGGAAAACCAGGTGTTGATGACCGTGGGGATCGGTATGGTGCTCACCGAAACGGCCCGCTTCATCTTTTCATCCGATTACAAAACCGTCAAAACTCCGTATTCAGGCACTGCCCTTTTTCTCGGCAAACTTTCGTTTAACCTGCCCATGTGCATCGCTTTCGCTATCGCCGTGCTGTTTACCGCCGCGCTGTTCTGGTTTATGCTCAAAACCGACATGGGCCGTTCCATCCGGGCCACCGCCCAGGACAAAGAAGCCGCCACCCTCATGGGCGTCAACTCCACCCGCATCACTATCATCACCTTCGGGTTGGGATCGGCACTGGTGGCGGCCGCCGGGACATTGCTGATGCCGATATTTTACCTCTATCCCGACATTGGCGGCCCGTTTACCTTAAAAGCTTTTGTGATTACCATCCTCGGCGGACTGGGCAGCACGGTGGGGGCCATCGTCGGTGGCGTGGTTCTGGGAATTGCCGAATCGCTGGGAGCCACCTACATCGGGATGGGCTATAAGGAAATGGTTGGTTTTGTCATATTCGTACTGGTGCTGGTGTTTTTACCCGGCGGCCTCAAACGCCTGACCAAAGTGTAGAGGGTACGATGAAGAAAAAAAATCTTGCCTTGATTATTTTAGGGATTTGCTTTTTGCTCTTTCCCCTGGTGATCCAGTCCAGCTATTACCAGCATTTGATGATCATCATTTTTTTGTGGGTGATCATCGGGTCCTCCTGGAACCTGCTGGCCGGATATACCGGACAAGTGTCCTTCGGCCATGCCATTTTTTTCGGTGTCGGGGCGTACACCGCCGGGATCGTGGTAACCAAACTGGGGATATCGGCCTGGTGGGGCATGCTGTTGGGCGGCCCGGCCGCCATGCTGGCCGGCCTGTTTGTGGGCTGGGTCTGTTTCCGACTGCGAGGGCCCTATTTTGCCCTGGCGACTTTGGCCGGCAGTGAAATCTTCCGGCTGATTGCCACCAACTGGGAAAGTTTAACCGACGGAATGGTGGGCATTCTCATCATTCAAAGCTTTAAAAGCAAACTGCCCTATTACTATATTTCAATGGCCCTGGCGCTGGCATGCATTTTCAGCATCCAGCTGATCATGAATTCCAAATGGGGCTACTATTTCGTTTCCATCCGGGAAGACCAGGATGCCGCCGAGTCTCTGGGCATTAACACCGTGCTTTATAAAAATATGTCGCTGCTGGTCAGTTCGTTTTTTACCGGCCTGGCCGGCGCCTTTTACATGAACTACATGGCCTTTATTGATCCGGAGGTGGTGTTTTCCCTGCATTTTATCTCCATCATGGCCATCCTGGTGGGCATTGTGGGCGGCGTTGGCACCATCTGGGGGCCGGCGGTGGGCGCCTTTATCATGGTGGGGCTGCAAGAAACCTTTCGCAGTTCATTTTTCGGCCTGGCCCCCAAATGGATCAGCCAGGGACATGCCATGGCCTTCGGATTGCTGGTTATCTTTGTGATCATGTTTTTGGCCAACGGCGTTGTGGGTGACTGGCCCAAAATCAAACGCAATGTTTTGCGAATCAAGCCGTCCAGCTGAGCAATAAATGGGGAAGATATGGCAAAACTGCTTGAAGTAAAAAATCTGACAAAAATTTTTGGGGGCCTTACGGCCGTCAACGATGTCTCCTTTGATGTGAATCAGGGCGAAATCATGGGTCTGATCGGGCCCAACGGTTCGGGAAAAACCACCACTTTTAACTGCATCAATCATTTTTTCCCTATCACCTCGGGCGATATCCTTTTTGCCGGCCGGAGCATAAAGGGTCTGAAAACCTACCAGATTTGCAAACTGGGCATCGGCCGCACCTTTCAGGTGGTCAAACCCCTGGCCCGCATGACGGTCCTGGAAAATGTCACCGCTTCAGCGTTTTGCCGGGTCAATACCATTGCCGAAGCCCGCAAGGAAGCCCACAGTGTGCTGGACTTCTGCAACCTTGCCTCCGAAACCGATAAACTGGCCAAAAGCCTTCCCATCGGGGGCCGGAAACGCCTTGAAATCGCCCGGGCACTGGCGACCAAGCCCAAGCTGTTGCTGCTGGACGAAACTGCGGCCGGATTGAATCCTACCGAGCTGGACGAGGCCATCGAGTTGATTCGAAAAATTCGCGACAACGGAGTGACCATCATCATTGTCGAGCATATCATGAAGGTCATCATGACGATTTCAGACCGCATCCATGCCTATAATTTTGGACAGACCATCGCCGAAGGCACACCGCAAGAGGTGGCCAACAATCCTGCGGTGATCGAAGCCTATCTGGGGGAAGAATATGCTCAAGGTTAATCATATCGACGTCTTTTACGGCGACCTGCAGGTTTTGTGGGATGTGACTTTTGACGTGCATAAAAACGAGATCCTGGTATTGATCGGCGCCAACGGGGCGGGAAAATCCACCACCATCAAAACCATCTCCTCGTTGCTCACACCGCAAAAGGGTAGCATTGAACTTGACGGCATCCGCCTGGACCACTGCCCGCCCCATAACATTATTCAACATGGAGTTGTTCACGTACCGGAAGGACGCCGCCTGTTTGTCGACATGACCGTGGAGGAAAACCTCATCATGGGCTCTCTTTATGGGAAGGCAAAAGGCCGGCGCCAGGAGACCCTGAGGCATGTTTACGAAATTTTTCCGCGACTGGAGGAGCGTAAAAAACAGATGGCCGGCACTCTGTCAGGTGGGGAGCAGCAAATGCTGGCCGTCGGCCGGGGCCTGATGTCGCTGCCCAAACTGATGATGTTTGATGAACCCTCCCTGGGACTGGCGCCAATTTTGGTTCAGGAAATTTTCGCCATGATCAAACAAATCAAAGAAGAGGGGGTGACCATTATGCTGGTGGAACAAAACGTCACCCAGACCCTAGCCATGTGCGACCGGGCCTATGTCCTTGAAAATGGTCGTATTACAATAAAGGGGACCGGGTCTGAATTGATGGAAAATGAAAAAGTTAAGGCGGCGTTTTTAGGAATATGAACATGGTTGCAGGTTTCTGATCACCGATTACTGGATTATTAAGGAGGAAAACCAATGACAGGATGCGGTATGAATTGATTCAATCGGTAAAATACAAAGTAGTTTCAATAATCATTTGTCAATCTTCATCCCTCACCCTATATATCTTTCTTGAACAAATCTTCCACCTCTCTGACTTCATTCGGCCGTTTGGTATACTTGGTTGGAACCGTTCCGTCTTTAAAACATTCGAAAATTACATTCTTTGATTCCGGAACCGGCAGCAGCCCGGTTTCAGCGTCGATTTTTGCAAACACAATGCCTTCGGGGGCCTGAAAAAGCTTCACCGGTTCATTCTCCAACACCCGCTGCATGAATCCGAGCCAGATCGGACTGGCCGCCCTGGAGCCGGTCTCGCCTTTCCCAAGAGGGGCTTCCTCATCCAAACCAACCCATACCCCCGTTATAAATTGAGGCGTGTAGCCGACAAACCAGGCGTCAAACAGGTTGTTGGTAGTACCCGTTTTACCAGCTACCGGTCGTTTTAGCTCCCGGACCCTCCATCCAGTTCCGTGTTCGACCACGCCTTCCAGCAGGCTTGTCATAATATAAGCTGTGCTTTTTTCAATAACCTTTTTTCTCTCAGGCGCCATTTCTTCTAAAACATTGCCATTCCGATCGGTCACCTTCAATACAAACACAGGTTCAACCAGATAGCCCTGGTTGGCAAAAACCGAATAGGCCCGGAGCAATTCGAGGAGGGATATGCCGGAAGACCCGAGCGCGATAGACAAATCCCGGCTCAATTTGGAAGCAATACCCAGTTTGGAGGCGTAATCGATGGCATAATCGATACCGATATCCTGCAATATTTTTATGGTGACCAGATTGCGGGACTTGGTCAGGGCCTTGCGAAATAGAGTGGGACCGTAAAAAGTTTCTTTGTAATTTTTAGGCTTCCAGGTAAAATCACGCTCCTCATCTTTAAAGACGATGGCGGAATCAACGATTACAGTTGCAGGGGTATAAATTTTTTCCGGATCATCGAACTGCTTGTCCAGGGCGGCCGCATAAATAATCGGTTTGAAAGCTGAGCCGGGTTGGCGCCTGGACTGGATGGCGCGATTGAACTGGGTTTGCTTAAAATCACGTCCACCGACCATGGCCTTTACCAGGCCGGTTTCTGTTTCGATGCACATCAGGGCGGACTGGACTACGGGCATTTGCTCAAGATCAACGGCCCACGGATCGTTAGCTTCTTGTTTTTCTTTTTTAATCCTTACTAAAATGACATCTCCAACAGCAAGTGCCTCAGAGGGGTTTTTAATTTTGGCCTCGTAGTAGGCTACATCCAAATCGGGCTTGCGAGCCCATTGCATGCCCTTAAAAGCAATGACGCCCCGCGAAATTCCCATGCGAACCGTAACTTTCTTCTTGGCGTCATTGACTGCGATCACAACGGCTTTAGTGATAATCCCCGTAGCCAGCGGGGTTTTTAACAGCTTTGCCTGCAGGGTTTGTGAAAAGGATTCAATTTCTTCAGGTTTTATATGCTTCAATGGCCCGCGGTAACCATCACGTTTGTCCAGCTCGAAGAGTCCTTTCCGGATTTCCTGCCGCGCAATCTTCTGCATCTCGATATTTACGGCTGTATAAACTTGTAGACCCTGGGTGTACAAGACATCCGTGCCGTATTTTTTTTCGATATAGCGCCGGACATGTTCGGTATAAGAAGGGATTTCGTCAATATACAGGTTGCGTCGGGGCTTGATGTCAAGTTGGGTGTTGATGGCCTCCGTTGCCTGGACGTTGTCGATGTAACCCTCCTCAACCATCCGCTTTAAAACATATATCTGACGTCGTTTGGCGCGGTCGGGGTGTCTGAATGGAGAATATTTACTGGGCGCCTGGGGCAATCCCGCCAGCATGGAACATTCTGCGAGATTTAAATCGTTGACGGATTTGCCGAAATAATTTTCGGACGCTGCCTGCACGCCGTAAGCCCCGTGTCCCAAATAAATCTGGTTCAGATAAAGATAAAGAATATCCTCTTTAGAAATTGCTTTATCGATACGGTAAGCCAGGATGGCTTCTCTCAATTTGCGTTTATAACTTCTCTCCGGGGTTAAAAGAAACGATTTGGTAACTTGCTGGGTAATGGTACTACCCCCCTGAACGATAGTACCGGCTTCGAGATTTTTAAAAAAAGCCCTGATAATACTTATAAAATCGATCCCCTGATGTTTATAAAATCTTGAGTCTTCAGCAGCCACGAAAGCATCAAGCAGCATCTGGGGCATCTGAGATAGCGGCATGACGATACGGCGTTCTTTAAAAAATTCGGCAATCTTACGATTGTCATCGGCGTAGACGGTTGTAACGATCGAAGGGTGATAATCGGACAGTGAGGTTATTTGGGGCAGATCTTTACTGATAGAATAATAGACGGCCACGCCGACGGCCGCGCCGCAAATGATAAAAACAATTGCCAGCAAAAAGGACCATAAAACAAGCGTTTTAAAAAACCCTCGCTTTTTGGGTTGTACACGATTTTTACGAGTTTCTGATCTACTTTTTTCTTTAGACATGTGTCGGTATCCTTAAATAGCCTGATCGTCTTTTCATCATCTTAAAATAATTGACTACTTAAGGTCCTCCTCTCTTTCTCCGAGATGGAAGCCAGCGATCCAATTATAAAAATTAAGGTCATAAAAATAATAAAGCGGCATGCGGCGCGAGCGACATCCACTAATAATCAATTCTCCGCTTCCGCCGGATCCGGGTTAGGTTGTGGTTCCGGATAAATACCGGGCCTGTGACAGAATCTCCTTGACTTTCCCCAAAAAGAATTTGACATTATTCACCGGAACGGTTATTTAGCAGGGTTTAAAATTTCACAGCTGGTCTTTTTAATTACTTTAACCTAATAATAACGCCTTTAA
The DNA here is from genome assembly GCA_024277475.1 of Deltaproteobacteria bacterium. Next base: position 4,432 of record JAJRVC010000367.1, on the reverse strand, counting down.
CCGACAAATTCAATATCATATTTTAACATGATTAAACTCGATTTTGATAAAATAGGCGGGCTCGTTCCCGCGATCGTTCAGGACTACCAAACCGGCGAGATTTTAATGCTGGCCTATATGAATCCGGATGCCTTTAACGCCACACTGTCCACCGGCAAAGCCACTTACTTAAGCCGCAGCCGTCAAGCCCTCTGGGTTAAGGGAGAAACTTCCGGCAATATGCAGCTTATCAAAGAAATTCGAATTGACTGCGATGATGACACGGTGCTCTTAAAAGTCGAACAGCTGGGAGGCGCAGCATGTCATACCGGACATCGGAGCTGTTTTTATAAAACAATCGAAGACGGATCCATCCGGATTATGGAAAAACCGATATTCAACCCCGCAAAGGTATATGGCAAGTGAATACACGACTGAAACTCGGAATTCCCAAAGGAAGCCTTCAGAACGCCACCATCGCTTTGTTTAAGCGTTCCGGATGGCATATTGATGTGAACGGAAGAAGTTATTTCCCTGAAATTGATGATGAATCCATTGAGTGCGCTATATGCAGGGCCCAGGAAATGTCTCGTTATGTGCAAAACGGTACTCTGGATGCCGGCCTTACGGGAAAGGACTGGATTGCGGAAAACAGCTCGGATGTGCGTGTCGTTGCCGATCTTGTCTATTCTAAAGTGAGCTCCCGGGCGGCTCGCTGGGTGGTGGCGGTCCCTTACGACTCTCCTGTAAAGCGGCTGGAGGATCTGGCCGACAAAAGGATAGCAACAGAACTCACTGAATTTACAAAAAGATATTTTGCTGATCGCAATATAGAGGTAATCGTTGAATTTTCCTGGGGGGCTACGGAGGCCAAGGTGGTATCCGGACTTGCCGATGCCATCGTGGAAGTAACGGAAACAGAAAGCACTATAAAGGCTCATGGGTTGCGTATTATTCATGAACTGATGCAAACCAACACCCAGCTGATCGTAAACCACGAATCCTGGAAAAATCCGCAAAAAAAGAAAAAAATCGAACAGATTGCCCTCTTGCTCAAAGGTGCTCTGTTGGGCCAAAAGATGGTAGGACTTAAAATGAACGTTCCCGGTGAACTCATGGAAGAAGTAATCAACATGCTGCCAAGCCTGAACGCACCCACTGTTGCCTCCCTTTACCAGTCAAACTGGTTTTCGGTGGAAATCGTGGTCGCTTCGGATACGGTCAGAGAACTGATCCCGAAACTTCTGGAACGCGGGGCGGAAGGGATTATAGAATATCCATTGAATAAGGTGGTGTAAGGAATTCGGTTTCGGTATCACTGTGGAGCCGACCGGAGCGTTTTATGTCTTTGCGAATGCCGGCCACATATCCGGTGATTCCTATAAGCTGGCATTTGACATCCTGGAAAACGCCCATGTGGGCGTGGCGCCCGGAATCGATTTCGGTCAGAATAGAGAAGGATACCTCAGATTTTCTTATGCCACCTCCCTGGAAAATATTAAAGAAGAGATGAATCGGCTTGAGAAACACCTGAACCCCGAACTGTGAACCCCGAACCTGTGAACGGTTACCCCAAATCTAATCATCATGAAGATTTTGTCCGCCGAATTTATCACCAGTGCCACCAAGCCGGCCCAGTATCCTCCGGTAAAGTACCCCGAGATGGCTTTCGCAGGGCGCTCCAATGTCGGCAAATCCAGTCTGATCAATACCCTTGTCAACCGCAAGCGTCTGGTAAAGACCAGTTCCACTCCCGGACGGACTCAGCTGATCAATTTTTTCGACATTAATAACAACCTGACCTTTGTCGATTTGCCCGGCTATGGTTATGCCAAGGTTCCGGTATCTGTCAGGAAAAAATGGGGCCCCATGATTGAAACCTACCTTTCCTCCCGCAAAACATTAAAAGGGGTGGTCATCATCATGGATATCCGGCGTCATCCCCGGGAGGAAGAACAAAATCTCATCAACTGGTTGAACCATTTTTCTATACCCAAAGTACTTGTCCTCACTAAAACTGACAAGCTTTCTAAAACCAAACTGTTGAAGCAACAGATCGCTATTGTCCAAGCCCTTGCGGTTGAAAAAGAGGATGCGATCCTGTTTTCAGCTAAAACCCGTCGCGGCAGAGATGCTGTCTGGGATGCAATTTCGACCCTGACAAACATCAAAAAAGATTGACTCATTTTAAAAATCAGCCGGCGCCGTGAGGCAGACAGAAAATGACAGACACCAACAACTTACATTCCGATTTTAAATCCGGCTATATTGCGATTGCCGGCACCCCCAATGCCGGTAAATCCACCCTGCTCAACCGGATGCTCGGTGAAAAAATTTCCATCACCTCAAAAAAACCTCAAACCACGCGCAACCGGATCCTGGGTGTGCTGCACAGGCCGGATGCACAGATAATTTTTTTCGATACACCGGGAGTATTTCACGCCAAAGACAAGCTGAATACGCGAATTGTGGATACCGCCTTTTCCGCGGTGGCTGATGCCGACCTGATCCTGGTAGTCATCGATGTTGCCCAGCCGGACATCGATGCCGAACGTTTCCTTGTTAAACGGCTTCAGGATCAGAACAAACCGGTAGTTCTGGCGCTGAACAAAATCGATCTGGTTGAAAAATTCGGCTTGCTTAAAAGCATAGACAAGTGGGCCGACACGTATCAATTTCACGCTGTGGTACCGATATCCGCAAAAAATGGTATCCAGATTGATGAGCTGATACTGGCCATGGTATCGGCTTTGCCCCAAGGCCCCCCCTATTTCCCGGAAGATACCCTCACGGATGTATCCGAACGATTTCTCGCCGCCGAAATGATCCGTGAGCAAATTTTTAGGTTGACCGGTGAAGAAATTCCCTATGCCACGGCTGTGACAGTGGACGTTTTTAAAGAAAAAAACAAAGGGAATCTGGTGAAGATCGAAGCAACCATCCACTTGGAACGTGACTCCCAAAAAGGCATCATTATCGGAAAAAACGGCAGTAAATTGAAGCAAATCGGCGTACAATCCCGCCAGCAAATTGAACATATGCTGAGGACCAAGGTTTATTTAAAGCTTTTTGTGAGGGTTCAGAAAAACTGGCGCAAAGATACGAAGGCGATACGAAGATTTGGTTACTGAACTTTTCCCGAGACTATGTTCGGAAAAAGGCCTAAGCCGTCATATCGTCGGGATGGTGACCCCTTTCGTGTTTTAACAGCCACTCCTTGCGCCACAAACCGCCGCCGTATCCGGTCAGGCTTCCATCGCTTCCAATGATCCGATGGCAGGGAATGATGATGGCGATGGGGTTCCTGCCATTAGCACTTCCAACAGCCCGGCTTGCACTGGGTTTGCCGATAGCTCCGGCGATCTCGCCATAGGTTAAAGTCTCACCGTATGGAATTTTTTCCAGTTGCCGCCAGACAGATTTTTGGAAATCAGTGCCCGCGGGTTGAAGATTTAAAAAAAAATCTTTCCGTTCACCGTTAAAATATTCGTCTATTTGTTTCAGGCACTCTTTCAAACAAAATGGCAGGTCGGCATCATCCGGCAGCACTTCTTCAACAAAATCCAGCGATAAAATGCAATCCTGATTTCCGACTATTTTTATAGGTCCGAGCGGCGATTTGTAATAGCTTGTATACGTTTTCATGGCAGACAATTTCTCGATAAAGATTCCAAGGGATGTTGGATAAAAAATCCAAAGCGCCATTAAGAAAGCACAGTTTTGCTTTCAGAGTCAAGAAAAACCATAGAAAATAGACGTGAGTACAATAGAAACCGCAGATCTCATCCAGGCTGAGCGACTCTCCTGAACCGGATTGGAAAGCACGTTGCCAAACACAAAAAGCTATGGTAGGACAAGCTGTAATCAGCGACCACCAGCAGAACTGGGGGTATGAGGATGGCCCCTGGAAGGGGCCGGGCCACCTCTGCTGGGGGTCGTTGATTTATATCAATTCATAAGCCGCCGGCATCGATCAGATTTGCACCCTTGATACAGGCTCTCGCGGTAACAGTAGAACTTTTTAAATTCTCATCCCGGTAGATCGGGGTGGCTTATGAATTGAATTAGACTCGACCCTGCTGTTAAAGATACCACGCTTGACAACGACGGTTCACTGGCCCATATTGGAAACGCCGTCTTTCTTTTATGGTAGGCGTTTACGGGTTCAAGGGTACATTCTCGTCGCCGGATTGTATTTGGGATGCGTATTTACGAAAAAAGCGTCAGCTTCGTCAGGCCTAATTCAACGTCATGGAATTTTTATAATATATTGAAATCATGTAGGTTTTAACGACACTGGTTTTATGCCGCCTGCATGGAACGATGGAATAGTGGAATTTTGGAAGACTGGGTATGAAAAGAGGAAAAAGGTCTATTCTACAAAAAATGTTGCGGCTACATTTTTTGATGATGCTCATCAGACATCTATATTTTGCTTTTTTGCCCGATAATT
>JAJRVC010000366.1 GCA_024277475.1 Deltaproteobacteria bacterium | reverse complement strand
TTACCCAGACAAAACGTGAGGATCATCGGCCGTGGGGATACTATACTGTTCTTGCTGATGAAGCGGACCACAAGGTCAAACGCATTCATGTCTATGCCGGCAAACGACTGAGCCTGCAAAAGCACCAGCGCCGGGCAGAGCACTGGACCATGCTTTACGGCGAGGGCATCGTTACGCTGGACGGTCGACAGATTCGGCTAAAAAAAAGTGAGTCCATCGATATTCCTCAGGGTGCAGTTCATCGCATGGAGAATCAAAGCAACCAAGACATGGCCTTTGTCGAGGTGCAGTTAGGCGATTATTTCGGGGAGGATGATATCGTCAGGTTGGAGGATGACTTTGGCCGGACATAGTGTAACTTCTGGCAACACTCCACAGGAAGGCGATCAGGCCGCCCAGCATACAGACGTATAGCTGAACGGCCTGCTTACCTCCCTGTAAAGCGCTGCCGAACAGTTACAGCTTGGTGGTTTTAGCTGTTTTTCGACATTAAGCCGAATAGTTACGATATAGCGGAGGTAAATTATGCAAGATCCAGTAGTGCAGCGCTATAAAAAAAATCCGATTTTGACCAGGCATGACGTTCCTTATCCTGTAGCAACCGTTCATAATGCCGGGGTAGTCAAACACGACGGCAGGTATATCATGCTCTTTCGATCCCACCGACGAGATGGCCGTTCTATTATCGGTCTGGCGGAGAGCGCCGATGGTTACAGCTTCACGGTGCGACCGGAACCATTTCTGACGCCGTCCACGGAGGGGGTGTTTGGCGAATACGAAGAATTCGGGGTGGAAGACCTGCGCATCTCTGCCCTGGAGGGCGAGTATCTCCTGACCTACAGCGTCTACTCAAGACACGGGGTGCGGATTGCCTGTGCCCGAACCAGAGATTTTAAGAGGGTCGAGCGGATCGCTTTAATCTCCCAGCCGGACATGCGCAACGTGGTAATCTTTCCACAAAAAATCAATGGACGTTATGCGCGCCTCGACCGGCCCCATTCCGAGATATCTCCCTGGTCCATTCACATCTCTTATTCTCCCGACCTGATTCACTGGGGAGACTCCAGGGTTGTCATGAAACCGGTGACCTATCACTGGGACTAATTAAAGATCGGCCCGGGCGCCACGCCGTTTATGACGGAAAAAGGATGGCTCCATATCTACCATGGGGTCTTTGAGACCATGGCCGGGGCCGTATACCGGCTCGGCGTGGCTTTGCATGACCGAGATGATCCAGCCGAGATTATCGGGGTCGCGGATCAGTGGATTCTGGAACCCGAAGCCCCTTGGGAGATAACCGGCTATGTGCCTAACGTGGTTTTTACCTGCGGCGCTGTTCCGGAAGACGACGGCACCGTGAAGATTTACTGGGGAGCTGCGGACACGGTCATGTGTGTGGGATCGGCCCGGATCATGGACCTTGTAGAAATGTGTCTCGACAGCCCCAGGCTGCCTTATTAACTACCCATTTTTCTCAAAATGGACAGTTAATAAGGCAGTTGTCAGAAAAAGACACCGACTAACGATCCCATTACGCACAATCAAGCATTATTTAAGGGTAACCAGATGCAGCCAGTACCATTGCACGTAGAAAGAAAAAAGAAAAAATTTTCGGCCCAGGCCTCCCGGGTGATCACCAGATTTTATCTTCCAGGCAACGGAGACCGAACCAGGCACATTATCGCACGTGTTCTCAGGCTTTCTGAAGAAGAAACTCGTGAGAATTTGCAGCAGGTCATGGACGATTTTTCCGCGCGCCACATAGATATTCACCAGATATTCATCCGGCACTTCACAAAAATCAAAGAGTCCATACCCAACGGTCTTGACATTTCTGAGGAAAAGATGCTTTTGCTCGGGGCTTTTTTTACCCATGAGTATTCGATCCAGTCAGCCGCTTTTTTCAACCCTTCCATTATCATGCATCCAGACCAGAGTTGTCTTAAAGAAAAATGCCTGCGCTTTATTTTGAGTTTCCGCTCCATCGGAGAAGGGCATATATCCTCTATTGAATTTCGAAGTGGCGTTTTTGATGCAAAAAATGATATTTGTTTTGACAAGGTCAGCCGCTTTGTTGAAACTCCTGAGTTAATCAAAAATCCGACCTATGACAAATACGTTTTTGAGTTAAAACTTACGGAGATGGCTGCCCTAAATTCTGTATCAGAGGAAATATTACAGGATCTGCCTTCTGAATTCTCTTTTGTTGAACTGCAGACCGCTATCAACAAAAAAACCGAAGTCTGGCATGACGAGTCTGTTTTACTGCATGACACGGTTGAGAAAATGCGGTGGATGGCACGATCTAATTACCAGTTACGATTCAAAAAGGACCGGCGCATATCGGAGAGGGTCATCTTCCCTGTCTCGGAAAACGAAAGCCGCGGCATTGAGGATGCCAGATTTGTCCGCTTTTGCGATACCAACGGCGAAACCACCTATTACGCGACCTACACCGCCTACAATGGTTTTGATATTCTGTCGATGCTGCTTGAAACAAAGGATTTCGTCAACTTCTCAATCAGGACCCTTAACGGCAAGGCCGTGCAGAATAAAGGTATGGCCCTCTTTCCTAGGAAAATTAACGGTAAATACATGATGATCTCTCGTCAGGACGGAGAAAGCATCTTTATCATGTCTTCTGACAATATTCATTTTTGGCAAGAAGCCAAAATCATGCAGGAACCACAGTATCCCTGGGAATTCATCCAGATCGGCAACTGCGGATCCCCCCTTGAAACCGAGGACGGCTGGATATTGCTTACCCACGGGGTCGGGGCGATGAGAAAATATTGTATCGGCGCTTATCTGCTGGATCGGCAAGACCCAACCAGGATTATCGGCCGTCTTGCCGGGCCGCTACTCAGCCCCACAGCAGATGAACGTGAAGGTTATGTGCCGAATGTTTTGTATACCTGCGGGGCCATAATTCACAACAATGAATTAATCATTCCATACGCCATGTCTGATACCTCATCCGGCCTTGCGGTTGTTTCGGTACAAAATCTACTGGACAGGATGCTGGCTCAATAAAGGCTAAATATTCACCATAAGCGAAAAAGTTATGGATAAAAAGGAAACAAAAATGCAAAATATGAAGCTGGCGGTTATCGGCAATTACCTGCCCAGACAATGCGGCATTGCCACTTTTACCACCGATCTTTGTAACTCCCTTGCCAAGATACTGAAAAAGAGCGATGATCGTCTTGCTGTCGTGGCCATGGATGATGTTGAAACAGGCTACCTTTATCCTCCTCGGGTCGGCTTTCAGATAAGGGCAAATGTCCAGTCTGACTATATCCATGCTGCTGAATTCTTAAATGTTCACAAATTCGATGCTGCGATTCTCCAGCACGAATTCGGCATATTCGGGGGTGAGGACGGCTCCTATATCCTCCATTTGATAAAAAATATGCGCATGCCGGTGATTGTCACCCTGCATACAGTTCTCAGAGAACCTACGGACGGGCAACGCGCCGTTACCCGTCAGCTGGCGCAATACGCCGACGCCTTGATTGTCATGGCCCATAAGGCCCGGACGCTGCTCATCGATTCCTATGGCATTGAAGAGTCGAAAATTATCTTTATTCCTCACGGCATACCGGACGTGCCCTTTGCCAAATCCGATTCATTCAAAATCAGGCTTGGCCTGAAAGACCGGAAGATGCTGCTGACTTTCGGTCTGCTGAGCCCCAGCAAAGGAATTGAGGTGATGCTCAATGCCATGCCCATGATCGTCGATCGTCATCCTGATGCGTCCTATATTGTTCTCGGCCAGACCCACCCCCACATTATAAAAGACACGGGAGATTCTTACCGGCAGAGCCTGTATCAACAGGTTCGTCGTCTCGGTCTTGAGGATCATGTGCTGTTTCACAACCATTTTGTCGACCTTGAGACCTTGACTCAATATTTGACCAGCGCTGATCTCTATGTCTCCCCCTACCTCCATGAAGAACAAATCGTTTCCGGCACACTGGCTTATGCCGCAGGCATGGGCACCGCGGTGGTCTCCACCCCCTATTGGCATGCCCAGGAGCTGCTGGCAGAGGGCAGAGGATGCCTGGTACCTTTCAACGAACCGCAGATGTTGGCTGATAAGATTAATTATCTTCTCGACCACGATGATGAACGTCATGAGATCAGCAGTAAAAGTTATAAATTCGGTCGAACTGCAGTATGGAAATCAGTGGGTTCGCAGTACCTCAAACAAGTCAAAGAGATCTTAAACCGGACTATTGACCGTCCGATTCCACAGTATAGAGAAGGGCCGGATGCCGAAATTCAGGAAAGGCCTGATGAGAGGATTTTGAGCGCCCTGCCGGAGATTAACTTCCAGCATCTGCGCATCATGACCGATGATACCGGAATCCTGCAGCACGCTAAATATTCCATCCCGGATCGCTGGCACGGCTACTGTGTGGATGATAATGCCAGAGCGCTCATTGCCGTTGCCATGTACTATGCGCTCCGTAAGGACAACAATGTCATTCCTCTGATTAAGACCTATCTCTCTTTTCTGCACTACTCTTTTAATCCTGAAAATGGCCGTTTTAGAAATTTCATGGCCTATGACCGGCGCTGGCTCGAAGAGATCGGCAGCGATGATTCCCACGGACGATCCATCTGGGGGCTGGGAATTGCCATCCAACATGCCCCTCATGATTCAATCAGAAACATGGCCGTGCGGCTATTTCTTGATGGTCTACCGGCCGTAGAAAATTTCAAGTCTCCCAGATCATGGGCATTTGTCATCATCGGTCTGCACGCCTATATGGAGGTTTTCGGCGGAGACACCACGGTCCGCCGGTTACGCGCTCTGCTGGCAGAAAAACTCTTTGCGCTCTTTCAAACAAATTACAGCCCGGACTGGCTGTGGTGTGAGGATACGCTTACCTATGCCAACGCCAAGTTGCCCCATGCCTTGATTCTGGCCGGACAGTGGATCCCTAATCCGGAAATGTTTAAAATGGGCATTGATTCCCTCACCTGGCTGCTTGAAAAACAAAAAGCGCCGGAAGGCCATCTTTCAGTTATCGGCAATTTGAACTGGCATAACAAGAATGGTCTCACTTCTAATTTTGATCAACAACCCATAGAGATCATGTGCCTGATCGGCGCTTGTGGTGCGGCATTCCGTTCTACCGGTGAGCTGAAATGGCTTGACGAGGGGCATCGTTGTCTTGACTGGTTTCTGGGTAGTAATGATTTGAATGAGCAGATTTATGACTTTAAGACAGGAGGCTGTTGCGACGGTATTCAACCCACTGGCGTCAACGCTAACCAGGGTGCTGAGTCAACTCTTTGTTGGCTGCTCTCTCTCCTCAGTATGTATGAACTTCTGGGGCATATGGTGAAAAAATAGCTCATTTTTCTA
>JAJRVC010000365.1 GCA_024277475.1 Deltaproteobacteria bacterium | reverse complement strand
GCGGGTTTACGTCTGCGAAGTACGAAAAGTACGTCTCAACGTAAACCCTTGTGCGGCCTTGCTCAGAGAAAAAATTGCTCATTTCTGAATTGGAAACTTACGCCAGTGCCCATGGATAAAAAAGGCTTCGTGGATGGGCACGAGATAAGGAGAGAAAATGCGGATATTCAAAAAGGCTGAAGATAATCAGGAGCCCAGCGAAATCGATGGGTTTGTGGAAACCGTCCGGCAAGCCCGGATGCCGTCTCAGGTGGAAAAAATCGCCCTCAAAGAACTGGAAAAGCTTAATAGAACCAGCTCTTCCGCGCCGGAATACACCATCGGCATAAACCATATCGAGTATCTGGTAAGTCTGCCCTGGAACAAAATGACCGAGGACAACCTGGACATCCGGCGTGCGGAGTCCATCTTAGACGAAGCCCATTACGGGCTGGCGGAGATCAAAAATCGCATTTTAGAACACCTGGCGGTGCGAATATTGAAGATGTCCCGTAAACACTGCATTCTGGTGGTTGACGATGAGGAGATGACCCGCAAAAATCTGGATCATGTCCTCACCCGTGAAGGCTACGAGGTGATGACGGCTGCCGGTGGAACCGAGGCCCTGAATCTTATAAAAAAACACAGTTTTGAGGTTATCATTACCGATCTTAAAATGGAAAAGGTTGACGGCATGGGTGTGCTGGCATCTGCCAAGAAAAAGGACCCCGGCATCGAGGTAATCATGATCAGTGGGTACGCGACCGTGCCCACCGCTGTGGAAGCCATGAAAAAGGGGTCCTACTATTATCTTTCCAAGCCCTTCAAACTGGATGAGATTCGAACCACCGTAAAAGCCGCGTTGTCTAAAAAAAAGGCTCAGCTGGAGTCCCGAGGCCCGCTTTTGTGTTTCGTGGGGCCGCCTGGTACCGGTAAAACGTCGCTTGGAATGTCCATCGCCCGCAGCCTGGAACGTAAATTTATTCGTATCTCTTTGGCCGGCATAAAGGATGAGGCCCAAATCAGGGGACACCGCCGCAGCTATGTGGGAGCGCTGCCTGGTCGCATCATCCAGGAAATCAGGCGATGTGAGGCTAAAAATCCGGTATTCATGCTGGATGAGATTGATAAAATTGGGCAGGAGTTCAAAGGAGATCCGGCTTCCGCCCTGCTGGAAGTTCTTGATCCGGAGCAGAACTCCCAGTTTATGGATCATTACCTGGACGTTCCCTTTGATCTTTCTAAAGTCATGTTTATCGCTACCGCCAATACCGTTGATCCCATACCCGATCCGCTGCTGGACCGATTTGAAGTCCTGTGGCTCTCCGGATACACCGAATTGGAAAAAGAGCAGATCGCGTTCAGGTATCTGATTCCGGAAGAAACTCATGCCGCCGGACTCGTCGAGCATTCCGTCCGGTTTACGAAGGAGGGTGTCCATAAAATCATCAGGGAATATACGCGAGAGGCAGGTCTGCGCAGTCTTCAAAGACAAATCGCAGCGATTTGCCGCAAAATCGCCAGAGAAAAATTGATTCATAAATCTGAAGGAGATCCGACCCGCGTCACTCCGGAGGCTGTGGAGACGCTTTTGGGAGCTAAAAAATTTTATTTTGAGGTCACCCAGGCAAAGGACAGAATCGGTGTAGCAACCGGTCTGGCCTGGACTGACACCGGAGGAGAGATTATCTTCATCGAAGCAACCAAAATGAAGGGCAAAAGTCAGCTTATCTTGACGGGTTCTCTCGGCAATGTGATGAAGGAATCAGCCCAGGCCGCCATGAGTTACATCCGCAGCCATACCGGCGACTACCAGATATCAGAAGACTTTTTCGAGCAACATGATATCCATATCCATGTGCCTGCCGGAGCGATCCCCAAAGACGGCCCTTCAGCAGGGTTGACCATCGCAGTTGCCCTGCTGTCACTGATTACCAACCGACCCTGCCGTCGCGATACGGCTTTGAGCGGTGAGCTGACATTGACAGGCCGGATACTTCCGGTCGGCGGCGTCAAAGAAAAAGTACTCGCCGCCCACCGCGCCGGGATTAAAACCGTTGTATTCCCGGTCAAAAACGAGGCCAATCTCAGAGAAATACCGGAAGAGATCCGAAACGATCTCGATATTATCACGATCGATGAATTAACGGAAGTGGTTAATCAGGTTTTAAAAGAACGTGAACTTAATTAGGTCCTTAGCGACGATTTTCTGAATATTGCATGATGATGGCCGAAATTAGAACCCATCCCAAATCTTCAATAGACTTCCCTCTCCAGCCGTTTGAAAATAAAAGCCAATTGTTTTTGATTCAATTCCCCCACATTTTCGTTTATCCATTTTAAATCACCGGAAGCGATAGCGGCCTTGGCATCACTTATCAACTGGTATTTGTCCAAAGCCTCAGAGCCTAATTCCATTAAGTCGTTCCAAAAATCTTCGTCATCAGCCGCATGACTTAACACGCCGAGGACTTCTCGCTTTTGAATGAGTGAAAAAAGATGAAAAGGACCGGCACTATGGCGTTTCAAAACCTCATCGATAGCCGTTTTAATCTGATCATCCGTAAACGGCTTGGGTAAAAAGTCATGGGCTCCCAGGGCCAGGGCTTCCTCGGCTATGGGTTGGGTGCCCACACCCGTGATGACAATAACTTGCGTTTTGGGTTTTTTTTCTTTTATTTGCCGGATAACTTCCATGCCGCCGATACCGGGCAATTTCAAGTCGGCGATGATTAAATTAAATTTTTTCTGGTCAAAAAGCTCCAGGGCGGCCTCGCCCGTTTCGGCAACAGCGACATCGTAGCCGGCTTCGGTTAAAATCATGTCCAGGGCCGCGGAGATAGTCGGATCGTCTTCCATTACCAGGATATGTGCTTTTTTCATGGTCTCTTTCCTCCTGACAGATGTTATCCCTGACAGAAAAAATTTTCAACTGACAGAGATGGGGTTGATTTTAAACACAGAGTTTTTTTTGCCACCGAAGTGTCTGCAACCCCGGCGGAGCCATTTTTACTCTAGGCTGTCAGTTTTTCCACCTTTACGGCACTGACTTTGAATTCGGGAATCTTGGCCAGGGGATCGACGGCCTCCGCATTGGTCAGTACATTGGTCGGGTTTTCACCAAAGTGGATGGGCAAAAACAGGGTGCCGGGTTTCACCGACTCGCTCAACCGGGCGGGCGCTTCCATGCGGCCCCGGCGCGAGGACAATACCAGCATATCCCCTTCTTTGGCCCCCAGGGATCCGGCGTCCTCTGGGTTGATGCTGACGTAGCCGGTGGTCTGCTCGACATCCAGGTGCGGCGAAATTCGGGTCATCGTACCGGTATGAAAATGGGCGAACATCCGACCGGTGGTCAGAAAATAAGGATATTCCGCATCGGGCAATTCGGCCGGATCGCGATAATCGATGGCATAAAATTTCCCTTTTCCCCGCGTAAATTGGTGTTTATGCAAGTAGGGAGTGCCGGGATGATCGCCATTGGGACAGGGCCATTGCAGGCCATCAATTCCAAGGCGCTGATAATTCATACCGGCGTAACTCTTGGTCAAGGCTGTCATTTCATCAAAGATCTCTTGCGGGCTTTCATAGCTCATCTCGTAACCCATAGCGGTTGAAAGCCGGCAGATGATATCCCAATCCGGCAGGGAGTTGCCGATGGGTTCTATCGCTTGGTTAATCCGCATGCAGCGCCGCTCGGTGTTGGTGAACGTGCCCTCTTTTTCAGCCGATGAAGCGGCCGCCAGCACCACGTCGGCCACCTGGGCGGTTTCCGACAAAAAGAGCTCCTGGACCGCCAGAAACTCGACATTTTTCAGGGCATGGCTCAGGTGGTTCCAGTCCGGATCGCTGAGCTTGGGGTTTTCACCGATAATCAGCATGCCCTTGAGCTTGTCCGCCAGCATGGCCGGGATCATGTCCGTAATGGTCAATCCCGGTTGAAAAGAAAGCTTGCGGCCCCAGGCCTTGGAGAATTTTTCCAGCGCCTCGGGATCGCTGACCTTCTGGTAGCCGGACAGCACATCCGGCAGTCCTCCCATGTCGCAGGCTCCCTGGACGTTGTTTTGGCCCCGCAGCGGGTTGACCCCTCCGCCGTAAACCCCCACATTGCCGCACAGCATGGCCAGGTTGCAGCAGGATTTGACGTTGTCCACACCGGTGGTGTGCTGGGTGATGCCCATGGCATAGAGCAGAGAGGCCGGTGGATGTGTGGCGTAAAGCTCGGCCATTTTTTCAAGGTCGACAGGATCCACGCCGGTGATGGTCTGAACTTTTTCGGGGGTGTAGGACGCTATCAGTTTTTCAAGCTGCCCGCAGTCTTCCGTTCTATCGGCGATGTAATCGGTGGCTTGCCAGCCGTTTTTAATGATAATGTGCATCATACCGTTGAGCAGGGCCACATCGCTTCCCAGGCGCTGCTGTACGGCCACGTCGGCAAAACGGCTCAGTTGAATGTTTCGAGGGTCGGCAACAATGAGCCGGGCTCCTTTTTCCTTGGCCCTGAAAATGCGGCGCGAAATCAGGGGATGGCAGGCGGTGGTGTTGGAGCCGATGACAAAGATACAGCCGGAATCTTTGATCTCGGCAATGGAGTTGGTCATGGCACCGGAGCCGAAGGCGGCGGCCAGACCGGCCACCGTAGAGGAATGTCACAGTCGGGCGCAGTGATCCACATTGTTGGTGCCGATCACCGCTCGGGCGAATTTTTGAGCGAGGTAATTTTCCTCATTGGTCAGCTTGGCCGACACCAGCACCCCGACGCTGTCCGGCCCATATTTTTGGATGATCTCGCCGAAGCGATCGGCCGTCAGCTGAATGGCTTCGTCCCATTCAGTGGTGATAAACCGCCCGGAGGTTTTCACCAGCGGTTTTTTCAGGCGCATGAAGCTGTTGACATGCTCATGCAGGTTCCAGCCTTTGATGCACAATTTTCCTTCATTGACCGGATGTGTTTTCATGGGCAGCGTGCTGTTTATTTTTCCGTCGATGACTTCGAAAAGGATTCCACAGCCGGTTCCGCAGTAAGAACACACCGAGGGGACTAACTTGCACTGCATTTGTGACTCCTTTAGGCCCTTAGGGGCCATTTCTTACACGCAATGTTGAAAGAAACCTAGGCCCTTATCGGGCTTTATCTGACAACATATTTTCCGGTTTACCCGGGAATTATGAATTGCTCATCTTGGCCGGTTGAATCGGTTTCGGCTCCAGGGTTACCGTATCTCCAAGAATGTTGAAGGGAGATTGATCGGCACTGGTTCCGGTTTGATAATCAAAAACATTGACGACGATCTCATTGACTTTGCGATATAGCAGCCGCAGCGGGATATCCACCGGGCAGGCATCTTCACACAGCCCGCAATCAATGCAGCGACCGGCCATGTGTACCGCCCGGACCAGATGAAAGATCGGAATTTCCGGCGGCAGTGTGCCGGGACCGACAAGTTCCTTGTGCTCCAGGCTGCATTCGTTACAGAAACAGACCGGACAGATATTGCGGCACCCGTAACATTTGATGCATTTTTGAAATTCGTACATCCAGCGGTCAAGCCGCTGCCGCTGATCATATTGTTCGGCCTCCTGCACCCGCAGGTTATTGTCCACACCCACTTGTTTTTTATAGGCACCGGCGGTCTCAGGCTCCAGGTAAGAGCAGTCTCCGTGCTTTTTAAGACTTGACGGACAACAGTTGACATTGATGGTTTCGATGTTGTCCGGATTAAGCTGGTTCCAGATGTACAAGACATTTAACGCCCGTTGGTTGCAGTCCCGGGCCAGCATCCCAACTTTAATGTCCGGTTTGACAGCGGTAATATGGGTGGCGATTTTTTCCAGGGAATAGCGGGCGGGCCCGGCCATCAGATCGTCAATATCTTCCAGTCGCTCCTTAGTGAAACAATAGGGCAACGGGTGTCCGTCGACCTGTTTATAACCCAGAAAAATGTCGATGGCGCCCTCTTTAAGCCAGTTTTTAACCATTGCCTTCATGAATTTCTCCTCGATAGCGCTAATCCCGGTGACTGGTGCATGGCTGCTTCTACTGTCCGGGGGTTTGAACCGCTTCAAAAATAGACTCGTTTGGCGGAAGCACCGCCTTCCATTTCTCAGAAAATCCCGCAAGGGGATTGGGTCCTAACGCTCTGATTTTTTCCGTAAAATCGGTTACCACCTGCACGAATTTCTGAGCTTCGGCGGAAGAGATCCATGATAGGTGGACACGTTCCGCCAACCCCATGAAGCCAAGCAATTCCTGCAAAAAAGTGAGGCGTTTAACGGTCATGTGATTACCGTACAGGTAATGGCAGTCACCGATGTGTCACCCGCCCACCAGAATCCCGTCGGCACCGTCCTGCAGTGCCCGTAAAATGTGATGGGGCGATACGGTGGCCGAGCACATGACCCGTACCGCGCGCAAATTGGGCGGGTACTGCAGCCGGCTGACACCGGCCAGGTCTGCCGCACCGTAGGCGCACCAGTTACAGATAAAAGCCAGAATTTTCGGTTCAAATCGGTCTTCTTTCACGGTTGCTCCTTCCTTCTCACACCTAACACGCTTGTACGACACTAATGGAAACGCTTCGCTAAATCTTTTTTAAAATAGACAGAATGTTTTTATTCGACGTTCGATGTTCATCAGTTTCTTTTTAGATTAAACAGGCTGTTTTTCAGGCCGGCGTTGGGGCTGAAAACTAACCTCCGGCTTATGCGCTCATCGCACTTTTAATCTGGGCATAAAGCTGTTTATTGCTGAATCCCATCAGAACCGGGGCTTCCGACGGGCAGGCCGCGGCACAGGCCCCGCAGCCCTTGCACAGCGCCGGATTGATCTCGGCGATTTTCTTTTCCCAGTCAAAAGTAATGGCCCCAAAAGGGCAGACATTGATGCAGCCCAGGCATCCGGAGCAAAGCTCGGGTGCAATTCGGGCAACAATGCCGCCCACCATGATGTGGTCCCGGGCCAGTATCGTCAGCGCCTTGGCGGCCGCCGCCTTTGCCTGGGTAATGCTTTCTTCGATCGGCTTCGGGTAATGGGCCATGCCGCACAGAAAAATGCCTTCGGTGGCAAACTCCACCGGCCGCAGCTTCTGGTGAGCCTCCAGCAACCAGCCGTCGGCATCCACTGGAACTTTAAACAACTGTGAAAGACTCGAATCATCATTGGCCACTATGGCCGCCGCCAGGCAGACAATATCCGCATTGACGCTCAATTTACGCCCCAAAATAGAATCGTTGAATGTAACCGTCACCTGTTTGCCCCTGGCTGCAACTTCCGGTTTTTCATCCGGATCATAGCGGAAAAAAAGAACCCCCTGGTTTCTGGCCTCACGGTAAAGATCCTCTCTTTCGCCATAGGTCCGGATGTCCCGGTAAATAATGTAAACATTTGTTTCCGGATTTCTGCTTTTCAATTCCAGGGCGCTTTTTATCGAGTGAGTGCAGCAAACTTTTGAGCAGTAGGGATGTTTTTCGTTCCGAGAGCCTACACACTGGACAAAGACCACGTCCCGGGCGTTTTTGATGCGGCTGTCGTCGTTTCTAAAAAGCTCATCCATCTCCAGGTGGGTCACCACGGCCGCATGATTGCCGTATAGATATTCGGCGGGCACATACTCTTGAGCCCCCGCGGCCAAAACAACCACGCCGTGTTCCACCGTTTCCCGGGAGGAACCATTGGATAACGCTGTTTTGAAGTTACCGACAAACCCGTCAACATGGCCGATGGTGGTTTCCAAATGCACCCTGATAGTCTTTTGCGAATCAATCCGGCGGATCAACTCCTGCAAATAGCTCTGAATGTCTTCGTCCCGAAATGTTTTATTGAGATTGTGGGCATTGCCGCCAAGCTGGCCGGACCTTTCCACCAGGTGCACCGGATATCCTTGCCGGGCCAGTGCCAGAGCAGTGGTCATTCCGGCGACGCCGCCGCCCACCACCAGGGCCGATCGGCTGATCGGCAATTCCGTCTGCTGTAAGGGATCGAAGAGGAAGGCCTTGGCTGCAGCCATCCGTACGAGGTCCTTGGCTTTTGCTGTGGCGGCATCCGGATCATTGGAATGTACCCAGGAATCCTGGTTGCGGATGTTGGCCATCTCTATCAGATATTTATTCAAGCCTGCGTTCACCAGTGTTTCCTGAAACAGCGGTTCATGTGTCCGCGGTGTGCAAGCTGCCACAACCACACGATTGAGTTTCTGCTCCCGAATAACCTCCGTCATTTTATCCTGGGTATCCTGGGAACAGGTAAACAGATTTTCTTCCACGTAGATGACCCCGGGCAGGCTTTTCGCATATTCAGCCACTTCCGGCACCCGGACGATGCCGCCGATATTGATGCCGCAATTGCAGACAAACACCCCAATGCGAGGGGATTCCCGTTTCACATTGCGTTCTGCCGGCGTTTCAACTGTTTTGGTTTGGGTGTTGCGGGCAATCGCCAGGTTTTCGGTGGCCGCACAGGCCGCGGCACTGGCCTCCATCACCGACTGCGGGATGTCCTTGGGACCGGTAAAAACACCGCAGGCATAGATGCCCGGCACGGAAGTGCTGACCGGGTGGAAGCTGTCGCTGGCGGTGAAATGATATTGGTCCAGTTCGATGCCGACGGTTTTGGAAAGATCGACGGCGTCCCGGCTGATTTCAAGCCCTGTGGACAGCACGACCATATCAAAGATTTCTTCCTGCGGATGGCCGCTTTCGTCGACATAGCGCAGCCCCAGGTTGTCGCTGTCCGGTATCGGGTCGATGGTATGGATTTTGGTGGGGATAAACCGCACGCCCCTTGTTTTGACATTTTCGTAATAGCGGTCGAAATCCTTGCCCTGGGT
>JAJRVC010000364.1 GCA_024277475.1 Deltaproteobacteria bacterium | reverse complement strand
AGCCGTTTTCGCCGGTGCCGAAACCAATGGAACCGATTTCGAGACTTTCGCATACTTTTTGGATATCGATCAGAGCCAAATTGTGAATGCGATCCTGATCGCGATAGCAGTGAGCACAGTGTAAATTACAGTTGTTTGTTAGGCCAATTCCTAAGGAAATCATGAAATTGTTCCTTATCTCCGGTGAAAATCTGTGTATCTACTTAAATTTTTCTAAAAAAGTACTTCAACGGTACTAAAAACATGTAGTAGGTGGCCAGAATGCTACCTTTCAGGGTTCCCGTTACCTTGGATCGGCCGATGCGCTTGCGGTAGCGAATCGGTACACTTTGTAGTCGCAGTCCTTTACGGGCGGCTTTGACCACCATTTCCACCGGCCAGCCATAGGTCATTTGTTCCATGTTCAGATCGAATAAAGTTTGTGCTTTAATTGCGCGAAACGATCCGATATCCGTTATTTCGACCCCGTAAAGCAGTCGCAGCAAAGCGACCATGAAGCGGTTGCCCAAACGTCCATGAAGCGGCATGGCGCCTTTTGTCAGTACCCCTTTGAGGCGGCTGCCGATCACCAGATCCGCCTGGTCAGCAAGCACGGGGCCGGAAACAGTTTCCAGCTGTGCCGGATCATCACTGCGGTCGCCGTCTAAAAATACAATAATATCGCCGCCGGCGGCCTTTGCGCCTGCCAGACATGCGGCTCCGTAACCGCGCCGGGATTCCAGAACAACTCTGGCACCGGCCGTTGTCGCGTTTTTCCAGGTATTATCGGTGGATCCATTGTCAACCACAATAATTTCATGAACGCGATCCGGGGGCACAGCGCCGACCACCTTTCCGATGGCTTCTTCTTCGTTGAGAGTCGGTATGACGACGGATATTTTCACGGTTGCTTTACAGGGCTCGTTTAGTTGGATGGGCCATGATGCTTAGTCTTCAATGAATGAGGCAACTTACAGGGGTAGTGAACGAAACAATCGGTCTATTAAGATTGTTCATATTGCTCCACTCTGTATTCCATTCATAATCTATTGCTTGCAACAGCCCGGATCGTTGTGTGGCAAGCCATGGGAGCTCATCAAAAAAATAAAATGATTTTACCGTTTCCGTGCGAGAATTGTTAACATTCCATTTTGACTGTCTAATTTTTCTATTGTAAATCCGGCATCTTTCAAGCATCCTTTCGTCCATTGCTCTGAAATCCGAAGCTTTCGATAAAAACTTTTTTTTATATTCCATTTGTTATCGGCCGCCTCGTATAAGATGTCATGAACCTTTACCTGTTTTTTTTCAAATTCCAGAAAACAGGTAAAAATTTTTTTTGAATCGCTTTTTACGGTAATAAATCGGTCCAGTTCCGTCAATTCAGGTGTCAAATCTCTAAATCCCAGGATGAAAAGGCCTTGTTCCTCTAAAACCGGATAAACGGCATTTATTAATTTGCGGACTTCATCCCGGGAGTTTAAATGGGTCAAGGTGTCGCCCATGCAGACTATGTTTTCTATTTTAGCGGGACTGTATTGCCTAAAATTCAACAGGTTATCCTCTATCGTGACAATGGGCAACCCTTCGGCGTTTTCTCTGAGCTGCGCTAAAAGGTGCCGGTTCAAATCGATCGCAGTGACGTTAAAACCGGATTCCGCCAGAGGAATTGACTGAAACCCGCAACCGGCACCCAGGTCCACCGCGGCTGCCGACCGTTCAGGGTGCACGTTGTGATCGTGGAAAAACGCTCGATTTTCTTTTAATTTTAAATCATAGCCACCGCAGATCCATGAATAATAGGGCGCAAGCAGATTGTCATAGTGTTCTTTTACACTGTGCATTGTATGACTTCTCGTATTTGGTTAGTAAGGGTTCTATTTTGCGCACAAATATAGTACTAAGTCCATCGATTCGTAAATGCGATGACGTATTTATTCACTCAGGACTTAGTGCTGAGTAAGCAATTATGTTGGATTGGTCAATAATTATTAATTATATGTCACTGTAATTGCGCATCGAAGCACTAAGCGCCTGATATGGCAAGAGGGGTATTCGGAGATAAGTGGTTGTCAGTAGGCTAACCCCATAGTTGCATAAACAACATGGCAAAGGATGGATAATCATCTGTTATTATATCAGATATCATAGTGAAGATAACATTTTCCGGATATCCCCCCTGGTGAATTCATCCGACTTCGCTCTTCGAGCTACGCCGGGACAAGAAGGATGGGGTCTATTTTGCCCTGTTGTTTACCCTGCGGGAAAACCGGAGAACTTCAGATCCTGTGTTGTCAAGGATTCGAGGTAAACGACTACAACTTCACCCTTGACGCCTTGGCTCTGAAGCCCTCCGGCTTTTGCAACGCTAGGGCTAACTCTGATATTAAGCCGTCACTTCCAGTGGTGGACCCGGAAAGGTTCTACCGATCCGGTGAGAAGGCAGCAATTTGTGGGAGATACGAAATTCGGATTTAAATAGTCGACTTAAATGTCTTCGGCCCCGGCCCGGGGGATTCCTGATGCCGCCCGCTCCGCGGGTGGAGCGGTCACTGTTTGTGTCTTGGTGCCTTTGGAGCTATGATCCGGGTTTGGGTTTAGCATAGTGGTGTTTGGCGCTTGCGTAGACCATAATACCCAAAACACCAAACACCGCTGTTGGAGTTGAGGGGCTATTCGCCGCCGTATTTAAACGAAAGGTTTACCCGGGCGCGATAGGCTGTCACCTTGCCGTCTTCAACTTTCATGTCCAGCTTTTCAACCTCCGCAACTCTTAAGTCTCTCAGGGTTTGTCCGGCTTTTTCCACCGCATTTTTCGCAGCATCTTCCCAGGAGGTATCGCTGCTCCCCACCAATTGTATTACTTTGTAAATACTGTCAGCCATTTTTTTCTCCTTTCCTGTGCGTCGGCACATCAACGCAATTAGGGTTCCAGTTCCGGTAAAAAAGAATTGAAGCATTCAGAAGGTATTGAGCATAACTGGTAAACTAAACAAAGAAATTACCAAAGTCAAGATCGAAAAACAAGATGACTCTAAAAATTAAGCAAACCGCAGTGAACACTGAAATTTTAAAGCGAAATTGCCTCTTGATTATGATTTGAATTACCTATATTAATATCCGCTTACAATAATATAAAAGGGTGTGCTGGATGAAATCTGAGACCTCGATAAGAATATCGGTACCGGATCTTTCTATCAATACTGATGCCGTTTGCGGCTTGATTGCAGAAAACCAATTACCCAGTGGGGAAATCCCCTGGTGTGATGGTCAAAAAACAGATCCCTGGGATCACGTTGAGGCCGCTATGGGGCTAAGTGTCGGAGGTTATCTGTCCCAGGCCCGACGGGCCTTTGGGTGGATGGCAAGTATGCAGCTTGAGGATGGCTGCTGGTATTCGGCGTACATGCGGGGTGTGCCCGAAGACAGGACCCGGGATGCCAACATGTCCGCCTACATTGCTGTGGGTGTATTTCACTATTATCTCATCACCGCGGATATTGAGTTTGTCAGGCGGATGTGGCCAACCGTGTCGGCAGCCATAGATTTTGCATTGCGTCTTCAAACTCCTGAGGGCGAGATCCACTGGGCCATCAGCCCTGAAGGCCGGGTGGATCCAATGGCGCTTTTAACCGGGTCCAGCTCTATTTACATGAGTCTGAAATGTGCCCTGGCCATTGCCGGCATAATAGGGTGTCCCGCACCCAAATGGCAAAACTCCTTAATTAAGCTGGGAGATGTCATCCGGCAGAAATCCCATTTATTTAATATAGCCAAGTCCCGTTATTCCATGTACTGGTTTTATCCGATTCTTGCCGGCGTTTTAACCGGAGCCGACGCACAAAAGCGAATCGATAAATACTGGGCAAAATATATGATCGAAGACAGGGGGGTTCGGTGCGTTTCCGACGAGCCCTGGGTGACCATAGCAGAGACTTCAGAGCTGGTTATCGCGCTGGCAGCCATGGGAAATCGAGCACTTGCCAGGATTGTATTCAGCTGGATTGCCGACCGAAGGTATGCAGATGGTTCCTATTGGTGTGGCTTCACTTATCCCGATATGACCATCTGGCCTGAAGATAAACTTACTTGGACCAACGCAGTCGCACTCATGGCTGCCGATGCCATTTACAATCTGACACCCGCCGGTCAATTGTTCAGCCATGAGTTCTGGGAAAATTTCGACTTGTGCGGTTAGTTAAGTCATCATATCCATGAGATCAAATTGTTTTCACCACAAGACGCGAAGGACGCAGAGATGTTTTTCCTTATTGTCCCACTCGGGGAATGGGAAAAAACCCTCGCCTTTAGGCGAAGACTTTAGTCTAATATGTTCAACATTTCAGGATTCCAGGGGTCCAGGGGGCCAGGATTCAAGTAAAGACCTAGTCGATTTTTTCACAACCCCTTGAACCCTTGAATCCTCGAACCCCAAGCCATCGGCTTCAGCCGATGGTAGTTGACTCTTTGCCGTTGGCCGACTAAAAATACCGGCGGACAGGAAGGACGGCAAAGAATTAAAGAGCACTTTTTCTGAAAATAATTAGCCCGTTGCGTTCTTTGCGCCTTTGCGGTGAATAAATTCGTAATCTGCAATCCACAATCAAAATAGGTATTTTTGTTGCGAAAAGACCACCGACCCTACTATCTTAAGAAAGCCTACCTGAAATTTCAGGAATTTTATGTCAATCATTTCCTGCGCCCTCAGCTTGAAACCCTCGGAAAAGGTTTCACGTTTATGCGGCCCTGGCATGTGGAAATTTTTGGTGCTCCAATTGAATTGGGCGACTATGTCAATGTGGTGGCATCTTCCGATAAAAATGTCAGGTTGGCCATCTGGGCGGATGAAAAAGACAAGGGACGTATCCGAATCGGTAATTACTGTCTGATTTGCTCCGGAGTGCGAATCGGATCGGCCCATGAAATCCTTATCGGCAACAACTGTATGATTGCCAGCAATGCCTATATAACCGATTCGGACTGGCATGATATTTACAACCGGATATTGAGCGGGAAAAGCGAACCCATTAAGATCGAAGATAATGTATGGATCGGCGACAGCGTCATTGTCTGCAAGGGTGTCACCATCGGTGAAAACAGCATTGTCGGCGCCGGTGCAGTGGTAGTGGATGACATCCCCGCAAACTGCGTAGCGGCGGGAAACCCGGCTAAAATCGTCAAAAAACTGGATGCCGGGCAATCGTTTACCACCCGGGCCCAATGGTTTTCAGATCCCGAAAAGCTCTTTCAGGATTTCGATCAAGCCGACAAAGAACTTCTGGGTGAAAATTCACTGTTACATTGGCTGCGTTGCCTTCTGTTCCCCTCCGGGAGGGATTGAGGCCAAATGGCAGAATCTTTATCGATCTGCAACCTTGCCACTCTCACAACATTAGGCTATGGTGATTTAATGCCGGTTTCACCTCTGACTGAATCTCTTTCAACAGTGCTGAGTACCCCGGGCAATTTTGATGGATATGTTGACAGAAAAATTTCTTACTTCACATAAATTTTCAATCTAACATCGGAATCCTGGTCCTCTGGGCCTCCGGCTCGTAAGGGTACGATCCTACGCCTCGGAGAGCCAGGTCAGAAATAACTGGCTCTGCCTTGAAAATAATACAAAGTGTGGAGTGATCTAAAGTTATAAGTGATCTAAAGTTAATGTATCGCATCGCTCTGTCGTTTATAAAAAAGATAGAATTCCTTAACTTTAGGCACTTTAGT
>JAJRVC010000363.1 GCA_024277475.1 Deltaproteobacteria bacterium | reverse complement strand
GGCATGTCGCCCCCCATGCGGGGGCGTGGATTGAAACATTTAGAATTTAACCACACCAACCTGAAGGTAGTGTCGCCCCCCATGCGGGGGCGTGGATTGAAACCAATAGTAAGTATTCCAACCTTGTATACACCATGGTCGCCCCCCATGCGGGGGCGTGGATTGAAAAAGACAATCGAGGCTGAAATGCTATTTAAAGATGAACATGACGTCTCGCTTTTCCCAAAATGTTTTTTTCCGGCCGCCATTATTGATGTGGCCGCAAAAAGGCACAAAAAACACAAAAATAAAATTTTACACTTTATAATTTCAATAGGTTATAAGATCAAAATTCGAGAATTTTGACTTTTTACGAGGTTGTCATTATTGAGGAGAAAGGATTTAAAAATGATAGAATTAACTGATTATCCGAAACTGCACTGCCCGTTCGTACGCAAGACGTATAAGGTTAACAGGGAGGATTGGCGCAAACATGGGCGGGGGCTACAACTCAGAAAACCGGAAGTCTATCTGGTTACGCCGGAAATTACGCCAGGTTACGAATGGGTATTTGATGATCCGGATACTATCGCGGTTGAAAAGCTGGACGGAACCAATGTCAAGCTGTTAACTGAAAACGGCAGGTTGATTTCTCTTTATAATCGAAAGAATCCCATCGACCCGTTAAACCTGTTTGTTTCAAAAGGCAGAACCGCTATCATCGAAGGTATCTTCAGAGCCGTCGCTAAAGGATATATTGAAAAAGACGGCGAGCAATGCGGAGAAGTTATCGGCCCCCATATTAATCAGAATATTTATAAACTAGACCATTGTATCTGGTATCCATTCGAAAAAGCGGTTAAACATTTATCCTATAGATCATTCCACGAGCATGAGAGAAGTTTTGAAACCTGGAGTTCCTGGTTTAAAGAATATTTAATATCGCGATTTGCGGCTAAAATGGGCAACAAGATCATGGCGGAGGGGCTGGTCTTTTATAACCTGAAAAGAAAAGAACAAAATAAGATATACAGGGCCAAACTTCGCCGCGATATGTATGACTGGTTTTACAGCGATAAGGTCAAAATTGATTATGATTCCTGAATACCCCCCGGACAAGCTTAGCCGGTCGCGGAGCAGCCGTGATCCCGCTCGCGGGGTTGAAGCGAAGCGTTAATCCCGATTTATCGGGGAACCCAGCAGGAAAAATTGATCACGAAAGCACGAAAAAAGAATACCTAAATTTCGTGTTTTCGTGATAAAAAAAGTTTTGCCATAAACTGCAAAGAATTCGTTAATAAGAACCCGGATTCGCATCAGGCGGGCAACAAATAGTCACAGGCACCAGACACAAAGCGAAACCTTCAGATTCCCATTTTTAATACTGTTTGCCGTATTGATTCAAATAAATTTTTTCACTCGGAAGATTTTCTGCCCGATGAGGAGCCTTGCTCTCAGCCGGGTAACCGATGGCGATCATCGATTCAACCTTGAGATGAGAAGGCATATTCAATTGATCCGCTATATACGCCTCGGCGGTTTGGGTCTCAGCGTGCATTCGTTTCCTGATTTGTATCCAGCAGCTTCCCAGTTCAAGATGGGTTGCCGCCAGTTGAATGAAAATGGTGGCAATGGATGCGTCTTCAACCCAGACATCCGATTTTCCGGAATCGGCACAGACAACGATCCCGAGGGGCGCATCTTTCAGAAAGGTCGATCCATGGGGTTTGGCCCCGGAGAGCTTCTCCAGCAGATTGCGATCGGTAACAAATATAAACTCCCAGGGATTGACACCCCGTGAAGAAGGGGCACGCACGGCGGCCTCTTTCAATAATTCCATTTTCTCCGCTTCTATCTTGTCGGCGCTAAACCGGCGAATGCTTCTGCGATTCCTTATGAGATCCATAAACATGGGTTTTTTTCTCCTTTATATTTCAGATTAATAGATTATGATTGCAGTTGACATGAATTCCAAAACTATGCCTGAAAAACTTCTGTGTCAAGCTCCGGTAGCCCCGGTTTGAATTCATTCTCCGATTTTTGCTTGTATTTGCTGAATTAGTTTCCTATAAAAACAGCATGCTCTCTGTAAATTATATATGGTTTATCTTTCCCGTAAGGGCTGAAATTTATGCCTTTTCGCCCTCTCAGCGAAAAGGAATGGGGAAAAATCTCTGCTTACTTTGCGCCTCTAAAAAGCGCAGCGAATGGGCGGTGAAATTCGCCCTCTGAATAGGTATTAAAAAAAGGTAAACGAATAGAACCTGCGAAGTAGAATATTATGAAAAATTTAAGATCAGACCGGATCAATGAGCTCATGCTGGAACTGGTGCGGATTCAGAGCGATACCGGCACCCGGCGGGAACGAGATGTTGAAATCTATCTGCACGAGTGGCTGAGCCAGCGCCGATATTTCAAAACCCACCCGGATTATTTCGGCCTGTACCCCTTGGAGGGGGATGCGCTGGAACGTTCGGTTGTATGGGGCCTGGTAAAAGGGCAGGGTGATCAAACCGTGATCCTGATGCATCATCACGATGTCGTGGACGCCTTTGACTACGGCGGGTTGGCAAAATGGGCCTACGATCCGCCAAAACTGCAAGCCGCTTTGGCCGGGATGGAACTGGCCCCGGAGGCCCGCCTGGATCTGGCAAGTGATGCCTGGATTTTTGGTCGCGGAACCGGTGATATGAAAGCCGGGGCTGCCATTCAGTGTGTTTTGCTGGAAGAATATTCCGAAAAGATGGATTTCAAGGGTAATATACTGCTTTTGTCGGTTCCGGATGAAGAAAATTTATCGGCGGGAATGCGCGGGAGTTTAAGTCTGCTGACCGATCTTAAAGCCGCCTTCAATCTGGATTACAAGATTATGATCAATTCCGAACCGCATTCAAGGGAACAGGGTAAAACAGGCACTTTCCACGTCGGTTCGGCCGGCAAATTGCTTGCGGTCATCTATGTCCGGGGCAAGAAATCCCATATCGGGCATATCTACCAGGGTTTTAATCCCGTACTATTATTATCTGAAATAGTTCTTCAGACCGAGCTGAACACGGATTATTGCGACGTGGTTCGGGGTGAGGTCTCGCCGCCGCCGTCCTGGAGCTACATGAGGGATAACAAGGAGGTCTATGATGCCTCAATTCCGGCTTCCGCCGGCGGATATTTGAGCCTGATTTCTTTAAACAGGACGCCCCGGGATTTAATTCTGCAATTAAAGGCAACCTGCGAACATTCAGTGGGTCTCGTGGTGGATAAAATTCGGCAAAGCCACTCCGCCTACAATCAGAAATCGGTCCGACCAGAACCCGAACCATCCTGGCAGGTGCACGTCAAAACATTTTCAGAGCTTTACCAGCAAGCCTTGAACGATGCCGGTCAAGCTTTTACAGAGGCCTATGCAGGAGGGCTGGAATCGATTGGTTCCGACATCCGGCGGCAACACCTGAATTCTCCGGAGGCCACCCTTAAGATCATCGAGATGACCCTCAGCCATGTATCCGACCTTTCTCCCACGGTGGTCATTGCCCTTTCGCCCCCGTATTATCCGTCGATTCATACTGATGCGTTTCAAAACCTGCCCGACGCTGTCGGCAGCTTAACCGATTATTTGATTGGAATTGCAGAAAGCCGATGGCAGGAAGCCTATAAGAAAAAAAATTATATTATGGGGATTACGGACCTGAGTTATGCGGCCCTGCAAAATAGTGAGGATATCGTACCTTTTATCGGACCCAATATGCCGTTAT
>JAJRVC010000362.1 GCA_024277475.1 Deltaproteobacteria bacterium | reverse complement strand
CTTTCGATCTGATAGACGCTGACTTTGTCGGCAAACATTTCGACCACATAAAGCCGGTTGAGTTGGTCTATGAACAGGCCTACCGGGGTCTTGAATTTTTTGACCGTATCTTTTCCAGCGTCTGCGACAGCGGCGTAAAATTCGCCGGTCGCCGGATCGAAAATCTGGATGACCCCCATATAGCTGTCGCTGACATACACCCGGTTGTCCTTATCGAGGGCCACTCCTTTGGGCCTGAAAAATTCTCCTTTTTCGACCCCCCATCCGCCGATAAAGGTCACAAACAACCCTTCAGAATTTAAAACCTGGACCCGGGTATTGATGACATCGACGATGTAAAGGTAGTTCTCTTTGTCCAGGGTCATGAGGAAAGGATAGCGGAAATTGCGCTTGCCGGTGCCCGGCGTGCCGTAAGTATTTATCAATTTGCGGCTTGCAAGGTCGTAGACCAGGATGCGGTGGTTGTCATTATCGACGACATAGCATCGCTTGCGGCTCTTATCGACTGCCAGGTCGGTGGGATCCGCCGGATGCTTCTTTGTTGCAGGGAGCTCAATCAGGGCTCTGAATTTTCCCGTGGCATTGAAGATCTGGATGCGGTGGTTGCCGGAGTCGGCCACATAAATTTTTCCGGAGCTATCGATGTCGATCCCCAGCGGAAAACTAAATTCACCCTTGCCGGACCCTTTTTTGCCGAAGGAAGAAACGACCCTGCCGTCCCGGCTGAATATCCTGATTTTGTTGTTGACGCCGTCGACAACATAAATCCGGCCGTCTTTGGACACCGCAACATCGCTGGGCTGGCTGAGCTGTGCGGTCAGATCAAAAAGATGTTTGACCGGTTTCAGCCGGATTCCATGGGCGGAGGTGACTGAAAAAATAAATAGCACTGTCAGCGATAATACAAAAGTGGAACCCAGAGGGTCAGGTATGGTTTGCTTCATAATGATGTATTAGCAGTAATATTTTTTCACCACAAGACACAGAGGTGTTTTTCTTTTTGCCCAAACCGAAAAAAACACATCTCTGTGCTCTCCGTGACTCCGTGGTGAGATCAAATTGTTGTTAACGCTTCAATAAATTAAAGGTCTAATTTGGTTTCCTTCAGCTAATTGCCGAACAGATTCGGAAAGTAAAAAGTTTTATATTTCGTTACCAGACCTTTAACATTCAAATTAATAAGCTGGTCGGTCTTTTTTTCATCAAAACCCAGCTTGCGGAAATCAAGCATCCCATTGACGGCATGGCATTCGTTGCAGGCCACGCTGATCTCCTTTTTTTCAATATGCCGGTGGAAAAAATCCAATTTTTTTTCTTTTTCAGCCGGTTCCATCCCTTTTTCGAGCCGCAAAAAAACCTTGGCTTTCTCCGTATCGGCAGATTCCGTGACCAACTGCTTTTTGCCGTTATCATCTACGAAAAGGCCTATCCGCGAGACATAGTTTTGCGTTTTATGGGCGGTGCCGGTATGGGGATTAAAATAGGACCCAAAAGGTTCACCGCTGAATTCGACGTCTTCAGAATCAATCCAGTCGTAAGAGACATGCTTGAGCTTTTCTCTTTTGAGGTGACAGACTTCACAGAGCATAAAGCCGGTGTGCATGTTCACCAGCGCCCTTACGAGGGTATTTTTACTGTGCGGATACAGCGAGTGGCAAACCCGGCAGGACGTGTTGTCATTCAGGCGCGTAATATAAGATTGTTCCTTCTGGTGGAAGCCCTTTAAAGGAAAATTTTTAATCTTTTCCTGATCTTCAGTTTTCAGATGACAGCTGGTATTGCAGTTTACTTCAGTTACGTTGGTGTGAGGCACCTTAACGACCTTCACATGACATTTTCGGCAGCCTATTTTGCCATGAGTGGATTTCATGAACCGGGCCTCATCGATGTGGAGCACTTTAAAGCCGTCTCCTTTTTCATGCCGCACCAGCCCGGGATACTGGTGGCAGGTAAGGCAGCCGTCTTCGTCCATGGCAAAGCCGGTCGTGATTACCAGCCCGAAAAGATAGCCAAAAACCATCAGGAAAAATACGGAAAAATATTTTTTTTTCATGGCTGTATCCGGTGGTTAGTCCTCAACGCTTCCCTCAGCGCCGAAATCAATCTTGGACGGCATATAAAAGGTTTTGTATTTACTGACCAGACCCACGACTTCGGTGGAAACTAGATGATTTACGCGAATTTTAGGAAAGCCGAGTTCGGCAAAATCAATATAACCGTTTTTTTTATGACAATCAGAGCAGAACACCGGCTTGTCCGATATATTTCCATGAAGTTTTATTTTGGCCTGGGCAATTTGATCATGGCTGAACTGATCTTTAAATTTTAAAAACTGCCGCGCCGCCTTGTCGCTGATCGGCCTGAAAATCCGCGGCGGTCCGTCGTCAAGCCTGATGGGGAAAATTTTAGCCGTGTATTTGCCGTATTCGCCTTTGACCTTGGAGACGATTTGGCCGGTTCCACGATCAACCCACCTGAAAGTAATATTTTTCTGACCGGCCTGCTGGCGGGCATGGCATACCGAGCAGGAAATAAATCCGGTGTGAAAATTCAAAAGCGATCTTACTTTTTTCTCCTTACTGTGCGGGAATGTTCCATGGCAGGTCAAACACAGGGGCGGGTTATGTTCCGGCTGTGAAACAAAATCGTCAACCATGTGAAAATGACCGCGCGGTACGGTTTTTGTGTCCTTTAAAATTGTTTTAAATATGTCTTCTTCGGCAGCTTCGATGATTGCCACAGCTTTTTTGGCTTCAAACCCGGGGGAGTAAACCAGGCTCAGCAGCCACAGTCCGAACAGGAGAAGCGGTAAAACAAAGAGGGATTTTAACAGCAAAACTGAAAATTTATTTTTCATGGAGCCTCTTTTTTCATATATATTTTTTGCAGTTCCGGATCATGCATTATTTTTTTATAATGCAGCGCATGTTCTTCCTTTAACTCTTCTTCATCCATCAAGCCGGTTAACCACATGTTATTCAGCGGATTTTTGTGGGGTCCTAAGTGGATTTCATATAAATGCCAGATGATCAGTGCCAGGCAGGCCAGGATAGCTTCCATCCCATGGACAATGGTTGCAATGTCCACCCAGAATTTATTCCATAAATATTCGGTCCACAGAAGCAGCCCGGTGACCGCCATCAAGGTGTTGCCCACAAGCATGGCGCCGTATTCCATCTTCTGCTTATAGCTGAACCGATCGAATTCAGGAGGATCGGGTTTAACCCCTGCAAGATAGAGAAAATTGTCACGCATATCTTTCAGGTCCTTGAGCCCCGGCAGCATATCCATCAGCCAGCGGCGTCCGGACGGCGTAAAAATAAGATAGAAGACATGATACAGGCTGAGCAATATCACGATGGTGCCGGCAGTGCGATGCAAAATACTGCGGTAATAAAATATGGTCTCCCCCGCACTTCCAAAAGGTTTTATCAGATCCTGCGGTATTTTTATCATGAATCCCGTAATGACCAGCACCACAAAACTGGCAACCAGAATCAGGTGCTGGATTCTTTCATTATAGGTCAGCCGCACAAAATATCGTTTGCCCGTAGCTGTTTCGGCCTCCTTGATGACCTGGCCCCCGGATGCCGCCACGATGGTATCGCTCATATTTAGAACCTCTCAAGGGGGTTTGCCCCATAAGCGCTAACTTGTTTTGTTTTTTTCCTGACCCGCAAAAAATCCAGGCATTGGTGCACCAGCATGAAGCCGATCACGCCGGCGATCAAGACCTTGTAAAATAGTTTAACTAATTTGATCACCTTATAGTGCACTATTTCTTTTTCAGAAAAATCGGCCTCGGCACGCTTTAACACCGCCGCCATTACCGGCTCTTGCTCGTCTTTGACCTTTTCGCCGGCCATAATCTGGGCCTTTATACCATAGGCATGCACCCTGCCGGAGGCAAAATCAGCCGTAGCGCCGGGATGGCATGTTTGGACACCGCCCTGGTTGCTGCAGGTCCGGACGCGGTTTGATAGGTTAATGGGAGAAACCGCATCCGTTCTGGGACGAATATCATGGGTGGAATATCCCACCGGTACATGGCAGCTGATACAATCGGGTGCATTGCTGACGCCGTATTTTATCTGGGTCCAATGAAACGTATCTTTGTACGTCGAAATACTTTCCAGACCATGGCGGGCCATTTTTATCTGATCTTCGTGGCAACTCGTGCATAATTTTATCACTTCCGCCTGGGTTCTGCGCCGCCGCATGCGGTGGGTAAAATGGGAATAAAAGTTTTGAGCCCATTGTTTTTTCGTATGGCAGCCGACGCATCTGGCCAGGGTTTCATTGGATAAAGCCTCGCTTTTACCCCATAGTCCGTCAAGCGCATTATACATCCGGTTGCTATGACAATATTTGCAGGTCGGTAAATCTTCCGGATAGGGTTTCGGTTTTTCTTTGGTTCCCCGACCGTGCACACTGGTCTCATATTTTTTAACCATATTGATGTGCGAAAATTCCTGATTGGTGGAGGGTTCCTTAATATGGCATTTGGTGGAACAGTCCACCTTCTTGACATCGGTGTGCGGGATTTGATCCAGGCCGACGTGACAGTTTTTGCATCTCAGCTTCCCATGCACTGAATGGGCAAACAAATTGTCGGCAATATAAAAAATTCTCTTTTTCCCGGTTTTGTCATAGCGCCCCATGGCGGGGTAGCGGTGGCAAAGCAGGCAGTTTTCCGTATCGGGCATGATTTCGTCTTTCGCCACGGCAAGGCCGGTTTGAAGAACCAAAACAATTCCCGCTAAAATCAAGGCCATGATTAATCCGGGCTTTTGGCAACGCACTTAGTTTCTCCTCTTCAAATTATCTGTTTCACCCGGCGCCTGAACTAAGTTATTCTTTTTCGCTCAATCCGGGATGAAGGATTCTCGGCATATAAAATTCGGTATACTTATTTATCATGCCGACAACTTCAGTACTGATAATAACATTGATTCTTTCCTGGGGATAACCCAGCGCCTTGAATGGCAGCAAAGACGCTTCCTGCCGGTGGCAATCTTGGCAGATATAGGGTTTCTTGCTGACGACTTTGTGGATGATCGTTTTGGCTTTTGATTTTTGAAGGTCCGTCAGGACCTTTTCATTTTCGCTGTAATCGCGTGCGAATTCAACCCGTTCGGGGGTATCGATGCGTTCAAGCTTGCCATCGACACGCTCAAAAGGAATGATTTTGGCGTTATAGGTTCCGGGGTGAGTTCCCTGCTTGACCGGGCTGGCAACGATATTGCCGGTGGTGCGGTCATACCACTTGAAGACGCCGGTCTTCCTGTCTCCCGCAAGCTTGACGTGACAAGTCTGGCAGCCGATAAACGATGCGTGCATATTGCCGAAAGCCCTTAGTTCCTTGACTTTGTCGTGAGGCATGTCGCCATGGCAGGTGATGCAGTAATTGTTTTTGTCGGGCTTGAAATCAAAATCGATATGGTGAAAGTGGCCTTTTAACCATCTTTGTTCCAATACCCGGTAGCCGAGGTAATGTTTGACCCTCTTCTCCCCCTCGAGGATAGCCTTTTTAAAGGTGGTTGACGCCGATGCGGTTTTCTTCTCTGTTTTCATTTCGGCAATTTCCAGATTTCTTTTTCTGGAGCGGTACTCTTCCACAAGATGCCCGAAGGTTATATTCCATATCGTCACCATAAAAAATACCGTCACCGCCATCAGCACCAGGAGGTAGAGCTTTGAAAACAACTTTTTCATAAATCAGATCCTAACCCGGATAAATCGAAAATTCGAAGAACGAATTACGAAACAAATCCATTGCAATCCCGGTTCAATTATAAGGGCCGCCGCTGGCTTGCCAAAACGGCCAGTTAAATCAATAAAACTTCGGTCTTTGCTATTTTCATATGACGGGCTAACTAAAAAATGAACGTTGAACATTGATGTGGCCACAAAAAGGCACAAAAAACACAAAAATAAAATTTAACACTTAATAATTTCAATAGGTTATAAGATAAAAATTCGAGAATTTTGACTTTTTATGAGATTGTCAACATTGAACATCGAACGTCGAATAATGTATTAACAGTAATATTTTTTCACCACGGAGACACAGAGGTATTTTTCTTTTTGCCCAAAACGAAAAAAATACATCTCTGTGCTCTCCGTGACTCTGTGGTGAGAGTAAATTGTGTTAACGCTTCAATAAATTATGCGTTACCGTATTTGTGAAACAAGGGACTAAGGGCTCACTCAAAAATAACTTCACATTTTGGACGCCGATCCATCCCGTCCGGCGGCGTTGCGGAAGCTCGAAATATGCTTGATATTCCTGTGCTTCCGCGTCTTGCCGGCCAGGCGCCTCAACTTCCAAAATTGTG
>JAJRVC010000361.1 GCA_024277475.1 Deltaproteobacteria bacterium | reverse complement strand
GCTTCTCCAACTCTTTTATAAGTCCATATGGTTTATTGGTGTTATTCTGCCAATGCTGGTTTCAGGGAAGTTTCCAGTCTACGGACTGTTGACTGTCATAATATTCGCAACCTATATTCTCGGCGATATTATTTCGATTCCATTTTCATATGTCTTTGCAAAGCAAACAAATCGGAAGGTGAGTGTATCATCCACCTAAAACAAAATTAAAACTCCAATTGAAAGGAGCTTAGACATGGTTACAGTAGGAATTGCATGATGGACTACGGAATCCGCTAATGAATTAGACAAATGTTTTCTTAAAATGAAGTCGCTTCCTGATTTTGTTGAGATGGTTGGTCCTTATACGTACCTGGTGGAGATGAAGGGATTACAGCTGTTACGATGTATAAATATGAAAAAACTAAGTCTGGTGAGGCAAATGAAGCAATTGCAGGCCTCTATATGGTCTTTTATAGTGTACCGGATTTCCGATATTCACTGAGGCTTGCACCAGAGGGTGCTGCTATATTAAAATTGATGGGACTGGAATAGTGTTAATCGGCAGGGTCTGCAATGGTCCTGCCTTTTTCTTTGATATCGTCAACGCACTTCTATCCTGCTGTATCTACTGATGGGATATCGTTTTCATATCTCAGGTGTATAATTCCACTTTCTAAGTGACTTTCCGAGATTGTATATTCGCCATGCGAAACCCACACTTTGGCTGAAGTTTAGATGGCGGCTATCAATACACAATGTTGCTTTAATTTAGTCAGTTATAGATTGCACTTACAAACATATAATTGATCGAAGACGATGATGCAATCCGTTAAAAGCAAGTTACAGCATAGATCCCACCAGACCGGTTAAAAACCTGTGAATCGATGCCGTGGTATCCCTCCACTTCGGTTGTTTTTTATATTTGTGGAATGCGGCGCAACTCATTTTGAGCAGGCGTTGGCGGTCATGATGTAAGGTGTGAATACATGTATTGACCGATTCAAAATCATCAAGTTCGATTAAAAAACCGTTTTGGCCCGGTATGACAAACTCCTTTACCGCACCTGCTGAAGATCCCACCACGGGCAAGCCAAATGCCATGGCTTCCAAATATGCCATCCCGAATCCTTCCTGGGAATAAGGCATGACAAATACATGGCTTTGAAGGAATAGGTTTACCAATTCATTACCCTCTTTGGGGTCGGCTATCTCGATCTGCCGGCTGAGATTTCTTTGAGCTATCAGCCTGTTAATTTCCCGGACATATCGGGCATCCATCGTTAAGCTGCCGACCACTGTCAGGTACCATTTTTCATGTGCAAGATGAGACAACCCTTTAATGAGCGGGGACAATCCTTTATGAGGCAGCACATTACCGACAAAAATCAACCTGAGTGGTCCGCGCTCACGAGACCGGGATCCAATTAGATCAATTGATGATAAATGTCCCAGGCGATCTCCGGCCGGACAGGCCACGATAGAAGGGCACCTGCCGTTGACCAGGGATGCCACGGTTTTACGGGTCGTATCGCTGTTGAAAATAAGGGCATCTACTGATTTCAAGTAACGCTTTTCAAAAATCCGGTATATCCAGTTGATCAGACCGATCCGTGGTTGCCGACACAGCACCTGATGAACTATAGTGACGATTTGACAATTTTCTTTTTTTTGCAGCCTGCGATTGATGTGGAAAATAGATGGATGGTTGAGTTCATCCTGCAGGAGAATATCATATTGTGGTGTTGCAAAATCAGATAGGAGCCGGCGGGAAAAGTTATCCAGCAGATGACGTCCGTAATTACCCGGGGGAAGAGATATAATATCCACCCCGTGTCCCTGTTTCTGCAGATATTCAACCAGGATCTTGTCGTAAATATAGCCGCCGGTAAGCGTATTCAAACTGCCGTATATGACAAGGCCCAGGTGCATTAGAAATCTTTTCGAAACTGAGCCCAGGCCAGTTTATTTTCCCAAATTTTAACTGTAACAGCAGTCAGATTACGGTTCTGAATAGTTCCGGCAATGTTTTGGCAAAGAATACGGGCAAGATGCTCTACACTGGGATTCAACCCCTTAAATTCGGGCAACTCGTTGAGCATCTTGTCCCGGTAATAACTCACCTGGTCTTCGAGAACCGATTCGATGTCGCAGATATCCACCAGATAACCATGGGTATCGAGGTTGCGACCGTCCAATCTGGTTTCAACAACATAATGATGCGCGTGGGGTTCGTTCTCCTCACCCCAGTCACCACCCACAAGGAAATGGCGGGCGATAAAATCACGTCGTACTGCGACCATATACATAGGTTTTCTCCTTGTTATCGTTTCTGATCCTACCTTCCGAATAGATTGTCACTATCCCAGGTCAGGATCACCTGGATTGCCTCCTGGGGTCTTTTGTCCAGCAATTCATAGGCCTCCCCAACCCGGTGACAATCGAAGCGGTGGGAGACCAAACCCGCCGGCCGCAGGCGTCGGATCATATCCCAGGCGACATTCAAACGCCTGTCTTTTGACCAGTTGCCGGAAAATTCCGGCGCAAGCGTACTTACCTGGCTGCTGATGAGGCGGATGCGGTTGCGATGAAATCCTGTGCCCATATCGAGTTTCGCATTTTTTGTACCGTACCAGGAACCTATGACGATACGACTGCCGAAACCGGCGATGGCAACTGCCTGATTTAATGCGTCGGGGTTGCCGGATATCTCATAAATTAGATCGGCGTTATCGCGGCCGGAGCCGGCTTGGAGCACGGCAGCCACTTCACCCTGCAGATCAGACACGTTCGGATCTAATGTGAGATGAGCGCCCATTTTCAGTGATTTTTCTCGCCGGATCGAAAAGTGGTCGAGACTCACCAGCGCGTGCAGTGGGAACTCAGCCAGAAGCGCGGTGGTGAGCAATCCGACAGCACCCTGCCCGAAAACCACGACGTTTTCGCCAATGACCGGTCGACCGTCCATTAAAAAATTAACGGCGGTTTCCATGTTCGGCAGAAACAATGCATCCAGCGGGTCGATATCCGCCGGGATCGGTATCAGCTGATCCAGCCGGGCAGCATAGCGGCTTTCATGGGGATTGAAGCAGAATACCATTCGGTTCAACCATTCTTTGGTAACTCCAGGGCCTGTTTCGACGACATGGCCAATGGACGTGTATCCATACTTGAGCGGATATCCGAATTTGCGGGTAAGTGCTTTGATGTTGTCATCGACGGGCAGCGTCGGGGGAAACTGACCGCGGTAGACGAGCATTTCCGTGCCTGCGCTTATTGCCGACATGTGGGTTTTGATGATAACCTCACCTTCCCGTGATGAGGGCAGGGTGTCCCGGCGCAGTTCAATCTCGTAGGGGTTTTTAAATATTACGGAT
Organism: Deltaproteobacteria bacterium; assembly: GCA_024277475.1. The sequence goes on along the minus strand of JAJRVC010000361.1, from coordinate 1,197 downwards.
GTGCGGTTCATTTTTCGTATAGGTTACCACCGATTTGCACGGATTTTCACTGAATTTCAGATGCTTTTAAGTTTTACAAGTTCCTACTACCTAGGTTGAGCGGTTCAGGGTTCAACGTTCCGGGTTGAAAAACCCCCAAACAGCTCATATAAACGGGCAATGTCCGTTTACCAACACCACCCTATTCCGGAGCTAATAATATGGCAAGCAGTGTCCATCGTTTGTAACCTTTGAACCCTGAACCTGGAACCGATTAGTTACTCTCATTGCCAAACCGGACGACCCCATATGATCAGGTCATCACCTGAATGTTGATAGCTGACCCTTTCAAGAGCTAGATTCGATTCTAATTTTAACCCGTTGGGATCGATAACCTGCAGCCCGCCCACCAGTCTTGGCGAAACAGTAATGATGAATTGATCCACCAATCGAGAATTGACAAAGCTGGTAATTATCTTGGCGCCGCCCTCTACCATGACGCTGTTGACATCCATTTTGGCCAGCATCGGCATCAAGGCAAAAAGGCTAATTTTCCCATCCCGGGCCGTGACACAGGGCAGGGGAGTTGCACCGGCATTCGTCAGCGCCTGGATTCGATCGCTTCGCTCATTTTCTGCATTTACGATCCAGGGGCTTAGATCGGAGTGTTTTACCAGTTTTGCAGTCAGCGGGGTTCGCAAATGAGTATCCAGTATGATCGGCTGCGGGTTGACGCCATCAGTCAGCCTGACTGTCAGCCGGGGATCATCTGCCAGCAGGGTGCCGATTCCGATTAAGATCGCATCACAGGTTGCGCGGATTTGATGTGTCAACACCGAGGACTGCGGTCCGCTGAGATGAATGGGCACTCTATTTCTGGAAGCAATGCTGCCGTCCACGCTCTGAGCGTAACTGATTGTGATAAACGGCCTGTTATGTTTTTTACGAAAAGCTTCCGCTTTGGATAAGCAGGCTTTTAGATCTTGAATCGATTCGATTTGATTCATTCCAAGAAGTATTTCACCGCAGAGACCGCTGAGTACGCAGAGTTGATATTAAATTTTCTTTCTCAGCGATCTCGGCGAGCTCCGCGGTGAATTATTAGTTTCATTTTCGATTTGACCGGCCGTTTTTTTGGCCGGCGGCGGAACTGAGCGTTGAACCCTGCTTGTGGGGTCGAAACCCGAAGATGGAGCCCCAAACCTGTGAACGGTTACT
>JAJRVC010000360.1 GCA_024277475.1 Deltaproteobacteria bacterium | reverse complement strand
GCGCGTCGCCCCACTCCCGCCCCTGAACCGCCACCCCTGTACGAGGCTATCGTCATGGTTGCCAGGCTTGGCGGGTATATCAAACAAAGCCGCAAGGAACCGCCCGGCACCGAAACCATTTGGCGAGGTCTGGTTGCCTTGGGCTGGATTACTGATGCATGGTGTGCCTTTGGACAGCAAAATGGTCCTCCGAGGGAACCTGGATAGTGCTCACGTTATCCAGGGATATTTGTGGGTAACTGGCAGATCTACACTATCGGGATATGCGACTTCAACATAATTGTAAAGAGAAAGCAGTTCAATCGTCTCCATATAATCACCTGCACACAGAAAAGACGGAAAATCTGGAGGTAATAGCCTATTGCCATTTTATCGAAAAAAGATACCTCATTTTCGTCTGACATGAGAGCCTTTTCTACCTGCGCACACTCGAACGCCAAAAAAATTGAGTTTGTTCAGTTCATCTCAGTTATCCGCCTCAAGAAATATACTTCACCCAAACTCCAAAACTGTTATTATAACCTTAAAAACAGCTACATTATTTTTCACGGTTCTATCTTGGGTCATAGCTGACGGCGTAGTAAGATATTTTACGGATCAACACATTGATGTTAGTAGACTATGAGCTAACCCGCAATCAGCTATCACCCACAGAGTTACCGTCCCACTGCGACATAGGCAAAGCCCTTATCTTTCATGGTCTGCGGATCATAGACATTGCGCAGGTCGACAAAAACAGGACTGGAGAGCAGAGAGGCGATGCGATCCAGATCCAGGGCCCGGTACTGGTTCCATTCGGTCATCAGGACGACCATGTCGGCGCCCTCACAGGCCTCATAGGCATTTTCCACGTATTGAATTCCTTTGGGCAGGTATTTTTTAGCCTCTTCCATACCCTTGGGATCATGGGCTCGGATGGTTGCCCCTTTTTCCAGCAGGGCGGGCAAAATAGAGACTGCGGGGGCTTCACGCATGTCATCGGTTTCCGGTTTAAAGGTCAGGCCGAGTACGGCAATGGTTTTACCGGCTTCAGAGCCGCCAAGGGCATCGCGTATCTTTTTAACCATCCGGGCCTTCTGGGCTGAATTCACCTCTACCGCAGCCTCAACGATACGGACACTTTCACCATACTCCTGGACAATGCGCATGAGTGCCAGGGTATCTTTGGGGAAACAGGAACCACCATATCCAGGGCCTGGATGAAGAAACTTGGAACCGATCCGGCCATCCATACCAATCCCCTTGGCCAGTGCGGTTATATCCGCACCAACGGCTTCGCAGACGGCGGCCATCTCATTAATGTAACTGATCTTAACCGCGAGAAAGGCATTGGCTGCATATTTGATCAACTCGGCGGTTTCTACAGTCGTACTAAGAATGGGAGATTCCTGAAGATAGAGAGGTTTATACACCTCTCGAAGAACCTGCTCGGCCCGGTCACTCTCCACCCCGATAACAACCCGGTCAGGACGCATAAAGTCTGTTATGGCAGCACCTTCACGGAGAAATTCAGGATTTGAGGCTACGTCAAAATCAGCGCCAGGATTCTCTTCTTTTATTATCCTGGCAACTTGGCGTGCCGTACCCACCGGGACCGTACTTTTATCAACGATAACCGTGTAGCCCTGCAGATGTGCCGCCAGTTCTTTAGACGCTTCGTAAATATAGGTCAGGTCGGCATAGCCATCGCCGCGCCTGGATGTCGGGGTACCAACCGCCAGAAAAACGGCATCTGCACCGGCAACCGCAGCGGCGACATCAGTTGTAAACTGCAGGCGTCCTTCCTCACGATTCTTTGCCACCAGAGCATCCAGGCCCGGCTCATAAATGGGGATATGACCGGCATTAAGCTGCTCTATTTTGTCTGTAAGTTTATCGACACAGGTGACGTGGTGGCCGAACTCGGCAAAACAGGTTCCGGTTACAAGACCGACATAGCCGGTTCCGATCATGGTGATGTTCATTTATGTGTCCTTGTTGAATTTTAGTCATTTTTTATGATTCTACTTCCCCTTGCAAAGTGGAAACGCATGTGTGCTTTATGGTCCCTTCTCTTGTTCTGGATCCCCACATGGGATGACTATACTTATAATCTCCCGTCATCCTCCACAATTCACCCTCATTCCCACGATCTATTGGGTAGGATACTAGGCGGTGCCGACTAACCGGATACCCGACAGCAACACTCGGACAGATAAAGATGCCAATGAACAACATGAACATATCCACGCTGCGCGGGAGTAACAATCGTTGCATTTTCCATTACTCTCCACAGTTTAACGTCACTCCAGGGGTCTGTTAGGCTGGAGATAAGGAGACTTCGATCCAGGGCGTTGCCGGATCAATGGATTCCCGATAAATGCACCGTCGTTACATACTGCGTAACCTCTCGGGGGATTAAATCTACCCTTCAGCTTCATCACTCCATTTCCTTATCAGATCAATAAAGAGAATAAAATCAGACAGTTGTTTTTTAAAAATCCCAAAAACAACTTCATCATCAACCTTTTCATAATGATGAACGAGCATATTACGAAACGATGCCATGTTCTGGAATCTTGGCAGCAACTCCGGAGGCACGACACCGTTTTCTTTCAACACCAGAAGCAGGTCTCTATAGCCGGCAGGCTCACGCCACCGATAAAACGAAACAAGATGGTTCGCAATGTCGAAAATTTCTTCTATGGATAAATGCAAATAGCGTTCAACAAAGGCCCGACTGCGTGGATCTGTTGTATATTTTTCAAAATCTATATCGTC
>JAJRVC010000359.1 GCA_024277475.1 Deltaproteobacteria bacterium | reverse complement strand
CAGGCACTACATTGGCCTTCCGGCCTATCGCGATCAATAATATCAGTAGGTTATAACCGTGATAACGCTGTTTTTAGGCTTTTTGGGGAAAAATTTGTCGAACTTGGGTTAGCAATTGTATTTTGAAGATATCCAATAGCTATTGCGAGAAAATTTTTAGCCGGTATTGCCAGAAAAATTATGAGCAGGGCGTGAAAGATCTTTTCAAGTATAGGAACGCGGGTCAATCGAACAAGATATGTACCGGCTACCATTACCAGGCTTAAAAACAGGACCCTGCGAATGAGTTGAAAAACTTGAGCATTGATCTGAATAAATTCATACTTGCTTATTTTCTTCTCCACAAAATGAAGCAACCACCTTAACATGATCCAGGCAACAAAAATTGCTGCAACAACCAGGATAACTTGATAAGCAGTGACCAGATAGGGCGCATCGTCGGGGAGTAATCTTTTGAGTTCGCCAATAAAGGCAGATAATTGATTCATGGAGTGTGGTAAGGTGACCGTTCGCAGGTTCAGGGTTCGACGTTTAGGGTAAAGGACAAAGAAGGGTCCCGGATTTCAATCCAACCTATATTTTAAATTCAATTCCTCATCAAATATCATCCCGTGCATTCCTCCGAAGCAAAACTGGCTTTAAGAAATTCACGGTTCAGGCGAGCAATATTGACGATTGAAATTTCTTTAGGGCATTCGGCTTCACACTCTCTTTCATTGGTGCAATTGCCGAAACCCAGCGCGTCCATGGTCCGCAGCATGTCGATGGCGCGCTTGACGGCTTCCGGCCGTCCCTGGGGCAGCAGCGCCAGATGGGAAATTTTAGCCCCGGTAAACAGCATGGCGGCTGCATTGGGGCAAGCCGCCACACAGGCGCCGCACCCGATACAAGCCGCGGCATCCATGGCTTTTTCGGCGTCGGCTTGGGGTACTGCGACAGCATTGCCATCCGGTGCGCCGCCGGTATTCACTGATATATATCCGCCGGCCTGGATAATCGTATCAAATGCGCTGCGATCCACAACCAGGTCTTTGATGATAGGAAAGGCCCTGGCACGCCAAGGCTCGATGACAATGGTATCTCCGTCTGAAAAATGCCGCATGTGCAGCTGGCACAACGTTGTGCCTTTCTCCGGGCCATGGGGACGCCCGTTTATCACCACTCCGCACATTCCGCAGATGCCTTCCCGGCAGTCATGGTCAAAGGCGATGGGATCCTTGCCTTCCAACGTTAATTTATCATTGATCACATCGAGCATTTCAAGAAACGACATATCAGTAGAAATATCGGCGGCCTGAAAGGCTGCAAGTGCGCCTTTGACACCAGGGCCGTTTTGACGCCATATTTTTAATGTCAAATTAATGGTTTTTGTCACTTGTAACTCCTTTGGGTTAACTCGACATTCTCAAAAACCAGGGGTTCTTTGTGAAATTGCGGTTTGTCGATATCACCGGTATATTCCCAAGCCGCTACATGACAGAAATTTTTGTCATCGCGTCTGGCTTCGTGTGCCTCGGTTTGAAATGCCTCGTTAAAATGTCCGCCGCAGGACTCCCGGCGAGACAGCGCATCAATGATCATCAAGTCGGCAAAATCAAGAAAATCCGCTACGCGTCCGGCTCTTTCCATGCTCTGGTTGAAATCTTCGCCGGATCCCGGAACAATGACATTGTGCCAGAATTCCTCCCGCAATTTCACAACGAGATTACGAGCCTTTTCAAGCCCTGCACTGTTGCGTGCCATGCCGCAGTATTCCCACATAATCAAGCCCAATTCCTTGTGAATGTCATCCACGGTGCGTTTGCCTTTTATGGAAAGCAGAGTATCTATACGCAAATGCGCATCACTTTCAGCCGCTTTGAATTCGGCATCATCGGTGGTAACGGTCGCTAAATGCGTACCTGCCAGATACCCGCCGATGGTATAAGGTAGGATAAAATAGCCGTCGGCCAAACCCTGCATGAGCGCGCTGGCACCGAGACGATTGGCCCCATGGTCTGAAAAGTTGGCCTCTCCCAGGACAAAAAGCCCGTCAATGGTGCTCATCAGGTTGTAGTCCACCCAGAGCCCTCCCATGGTGTAGTGAACGGCCGGATAAATCCGCATGGGAGTCTCATAAGGATTTTCACCGGTAATTTTATCGTACATCTGGAAGAGATTACCGTATTTTTTTTCAATCACGGCTCTGGTGTCCCGCTTGATGGCATCTGCAAAGTCAAGATAAACCGCTAATCCCGTATTACCGACACCTTTTCCCAGATCGCACTGCTCTTTTGCATTGCGGGAGGCGACATCGCGTGGTACCAGATTGCCGAAACTCGGATACTTTTCTTCCAAAAAATAATCTCTTTGTGTTTCAGGAATCTGTTCCGGGGATTTTTTGTCGCCGGGATTTTTCGGCACCCACACGCGGCCGTCGTTTCGCAGGCTTTCACTCATCAGGGTCAATTTGGACTGATAGGACCCGTGAACCGGGATACAAGTTGGATGAATCTGGGTGAAACACGGATTCGCAAAAAAGGCACCTTTCCTATGGGCTCTGTAAGCTGCGGTAACATTGGAAGCCATGGCATTGGTTGAAAGGAAAAATACATTTCCGTAACCGCCCGTGCACAAAACGACTGCATGGGCCTCATAACGTTCAATGTCCCCGTTTTTCAGGTTGCGGACTACAATCCCTCTGGCCTGTCCGTTAATCACAACAAGTTCGAGCATCTCACGGCGTGCAAACAGTTGGACTTTTCCAGCGGCCACCTGGCGGGATAGGGCACTGTAAGCGCCTAACAGCAGTTGTTGCCCCGTTTGTCCTCTGGCGTAAAAAGTACGGGAAACCTGGGCCCCGCCAAATGACCGATTGGCAAGCAGACCACCGTAATCCCGGGCAAACGGGATCCCCTGGGCAACGCAGTGATCGATAATGTGATTGCTGACCTGGGCCAGACGGTAAACGTTGGCCTCTCTGGACCTGAAATCTCCACCCTTTACAGTGTCATAAAACAAACGCCAGAT
>JAJRVC010000358.1 GCA_024277475.1 Deltaproteobacteria bacterium | reverse complement strand
GATTAGTCAACCAATTGCCGGCCAAATCCCGGGACATTGCGATGGTGTTTCAAAGCTATGCTCTTTATCCCCACATGACCATTTATAAAAACATGGCCTTTGGTTTAAAAATGAGAAAGGTCCCGAAACAAGAAATTGAACGTCAGATCCGTGAGGCGGCCAAGGTCCTGGGTATAGAAAGTTTGTTGGATCGGAAGCCGCGGCAGCTCTAGGGGGGGCAAAGACAACGGGTGGCTTTAGGCCGGGCGATTGTCAGAAAACCGGAGGCATTCTTGTTTGACGAACCCTTAAGCAACCTGGACGCAAAGCTGCGTGTGCAGATGAGAACCGAGTTAAAATTGTTACAGAAGCGTCTGAGGGCGACCGTAGTTTATGTGACCCACGATCAGGTAGAAGCCATGACCATGGGGGATCGTATCGTTATCATGAAAGACGGCAAAATCCATCTATCTGCTTGGTGATCCGGAATTCTGGGAAGTTGTTCGCAACAGTTTGATTATCGTATCCATTTCCACCTTGCTGGCTGTAACCTTTGGCTTCGGGATTGCATTGCTGCTGGATACGGGCCTGAAATGGGCCCGATTTTTTCGCACCGCAATTTTTCAGATCTGGGTCGTACCTTGGATATCGATTTCTATCGTCTGGGGGTGGATGTTTAATGTTGAATACGGCATTGTTAACTGGTTTCTGGTGCTGGTGGGTATATTGCCCGAGAATTTTGACTGGATCTTTGCTCCCAACGGCGCCAAATTTTTAATCATCTCCGGCTATACCTGGCGCGCCATTCCTTTTAAAGGAGGAGATAAAATGAAACGATTCAATTGGAAAGTAATGCAGATTTTTTTTATCGTCATCTTTGCACTGGTGATGGTATTTCCGGCGATTTCAACAGCCAAAGACTATAAATTTGCCATATCCCAGGGCTGGCTGGACAATGACTCCGGCCAAAACATGAACAAGGGCTACAAACAGGGACTCAAGGAATTTTTTGGGGAACAGGCCCTAAAAGATGCCAAGTTTGTCAACTCCAACTATGATACCAAACTGCAGTCGGAACAGATTGAGGCCTTTATCAAGATGAAACCGGATGCACTGTTCGTCACCGCTTCGGAAGCGGCCGCCATCACCCCGGCGGTCAAGCGCGCGATTGAAGCCGGAATTCCAGTATTTTCCGGAGACTCCCTGATAGCCGGGACGCTTTGCACGACTACAGTGCTGTCCAACAACTTCGGCATGGGCATGATCACCGGCAAATACATTGCCGAGCGCCTGAACGGCAAAGGCAAAATCGGTGTCATCGGCTTGCCGGCAAACGAGACCTGGGATCACCGCGAACAGGGACTGGACTGGATTTTAAAGGAATATCCGGGGGTCGAAGTTGTCACCCGCTGGAACTACGATCCGGCCAGTGCCGTTACCCCGCGGCAGGGCATTGACAACATGCTGGCCGCCAATCCCAAAAAGGGAGATCTGGACGCCATCTGGTGCGCCTGGGACGGTGCCGCCATGGAGGGTGCTCTGGCCATCAAGAATGCAGGTCGCACCGATGAAATATTCACAACCGGCATCGACGGCGGCACCCGGGCCTTTGAATACATCAAAGGCGATAAAATGCCCATGAAGTTTACGGCTGCCCAAAGCATGTGGGTGATGGCCTATCAGTCGGTCTTCTATGCCTCCGAATACCTGAAGGGTCAGAAAGTACCGCGGCTGGTGATCAGCCCGGTCTACTCTATTACAGCCAAAGAGCTGGAAAAGGTGGATATCAAGAAGTACGGTAATACCTATGACCATCCCGGCAATTCTCAAAAACTGGGTTGGAAAAGATCACTTTAGAATGAACCCGGAGCGGCGGTGTGTCAGCCCGGTGTTGCGGTTGATACGCCGCCCGGACCTATCCCGGATAAACCGGAATTGCGAATTTGGGGATTGAAGAATTGAGGGATTAAAAAAATGTCCTCACCCTGACTTCAAATATTGTTGTTTGGTTGATTAGTTGATTGGTTAAGTGGTTGTATGCCATATTTGCAAAATAATTGGACACTGACACTCAGGTTTCAGGTAACAGTAGTAAAAAAGTGAGAGCCGGCCTGAAACCTGGTCCGCCTCCGGCGGAACACCTGAAACCATCAGATCCCCCGAAAGTGGATGAAACGCATTGACTGACTACCGATTGGAAATGAAAGGCATCTGCAAGGAATTTGCCGGTGTCAAAGCTCTGGATGGTGTTGATTTTGCTTTAAAGCCCGGCGAAGTCCACGCCCTATTGGGCATCAACGGCGCCGGCAAGTCTACCCTGATCAAGATTCTATCCGGCACTTATACCAAAGATGAGGGTACTATCGTTCTCGACGGCAGACCTATTGAAATCAACGGCCCCCAAGACGCCATGAATAACGGGATCGCCACCGTTTATCAGGATCCCGAGATGGTTCTGTCTTTCACGGGTTATGAGAATGTTTTTCTAGGATATGAAACCGAGAATCAAGGCTCTTTTGACAGGATTGACCGTAAAAAATTACACACCAAAGCACTGCAAATTTTGCAGCAATTCCCGGTTGAGGTGGACCTGACCAAACCCGTATTGGAGCTGAGCGCCGTCGAGAAGGAAATTGTGGCCATTCTGAGAGCGCTGTCCAGGGACATGGTTGTCCTGGTGCTGGATGAACCCACCTCCATTCTGACCGAAAACGAAAAGCAGATTCTTTTCCGCCTCATGGAAGTGCTCAAAAAACAGGGAATTGCCATCATATACATCTCCCACCGGCTGGAGGAAATTTTTCAGGTGGCCGATCGCCTGACGGTTATCCGTGACGGTCAGAATGTGGCTACCATGGAAGCACAGGAGGTGGGCGCTGATCACATGATTATTGCCGAGTTGATGCTGGCAAAAAAATAGACCATCTGTATCCGGACAAAACACCGACCCGGGGGGACCAGATCCTTGCGGTCAACGGTCTTTCTTTTGAGGACCGGTTCCAAAATGTCAGTTTTACAGCCGGCATCGGACGCATCCTGGGCATTTTCGGGCTGGTGGGCTCCGGTGTGGAAGAGCTGGCTAAGATAATCTTCGGCTTAGCCCCGGCTACCGGGGGAACATTGCAGGTCCGCGACCGGGATGTTCGGCTGCAATCCCCTGGGGATGCACTGCAAAACGGGATATTTCTGATCCCCGGAGACCGTCGCCGCGAAGGCTTGATCGATGTACAGCCCATGACCTTTAATGTGTCCCTGGCGAATTTGAAGCGGATTGTGAATTTTTGGGGATTTGTTCGACGAAGACAAGAGAAGAAGGAAGTCCATGAGCTTGTCGAGCAGCTCGCGATCGCCCCTGCCGACGTCAACCTGAAAGTATCTTTTCTCAGCGGCGGCAATCAACAAAAAGTGGTAATCAGTAAGGGACTTTTTACCGAGGCCCGGATCTACATTTTCCTGGAACCCACCAGCGGGGTGGATGTCGGGGCCAAAGCGGGTATATATAACTTGATCAGAACACTGTCCAATCGTGCTGCAGTGATTATCCTTTCTTCAGACTGTGAGGAGATTTTCGGCGTATGTGACCAGGTTATGGCAATGTTCAAGGGGCACGTTACTCTGAATGAAGCCGTTGGGCGCGTGACCCCCGAAGAACTGCTCCTGTGCGGTGTCAAAGGAAGTAGAACGTGATGGGAAAAAAGAAAAATATTTTTGCAGTCGACACCCGGCCGGTGGCTATATTCTTTCTGATGCTGATTGGCGTGATCCTGATCTTTTCCCTTCTGCACGATCAGTTTTTATCCGGCAGAAATATTGCCACCCTGCTCAAGCATGCATCGGTGGCCGCCATGTTTGCATTGGGCGCCACCTTTGTCGTTATCGTGGGCCATTTTGATATATCGTTTCCCATGGTCAGCAGCCTGGCGGGGATGACCACCAGTTTTCTGATCGCCAAAGAAATCCACGTGATGCCGAGTATTTTCGCGGGGCTGGCCGTGGGGATCGCTTTCGGGGTGATCAACGGGGTGGCCATCGGAGTATTCAAATTGCCTGACATTGTCACCACCATTGCCACCGGGGCCATATCCTGGGGTTTGGCCTGGATGTACAGCGGCGGGGCTTATATCTGGGAAAATGCGCTAACCTCCGGTATCCTCGAAATCAACGATGCGGTGATTCTGGGTATTCCCCTGCCGGTCATCCTGATGGTGGGCCTGTTTTTTATCGGATTTCTCATTGTGCACCGTTCCCGTTACGGCCGGGGCTTTTATGCCACCGGCGACAACCGGGTGGCGGCGATCTTTTCGGGAATAAATACCAAATACTATATTGTAGCGGCTTTTGGCTTCTGTGCTCTGACAACTTCACTGGGGGCCATCATGGGCAATGCTTCCCAGGGCAGCGGCAGCGTGCGGGTGGGGCCGGTGTACCTGCTGCCGGCCTATGCTCCTGTCTTTCTTGGCAACGCCGTGTTCAGAAAAACCACCATTTACGGCACCTTTCTGGCAACCCTGTTCATGGCCACCATGCTAAACGGTTTTACGCTGATGACGGTGCCTTATTATTACAGTGATTTTATTATAGGGATTGTTCTGATTGTGGCGCTGATCCTCTCCACCGATATCGTCACCAGAAGCAGAAAAGGGAAGCCGGCAGCAGGGTCGCCGGATGGCAACCAGGAGGGGGTGTCATGAACCCGGCAGTTTCTTCCAGGACATCCGGTATCAGCCGAATTTTTCAGCCCCAGTTCGGGCTGATGTGGTTGTTGTTTGCCATGGTGATGCTGTTTTCGGCCACATCGTCTGATTTTCGAACCCCGGACAATTTGCTGGAAATTTTGCGGGCCTCGGGCATCAACGCCATTTTAGTCCTGGGGCTCACATGGATTCTGGCCGTCGGAGAGATGGATGTTTCCTTTGCGGACGTGGCCGCACTGGTAAGCATGATTGCCGCCTACCTCGTGATGAAAAGCGGCGTGCCCATGATAGTGGCCCTGGTTGCG
>JAJRVC010000357.1 GCA_024277475.1 Deltaproteobacteria bacterium | reverse complement strand
GGTTAAAGAACGAAGAGATCAAAGACTTGCTGTCGAATACCAGGAAGCGGCAGCAGAAATACATCGGATTAACAAGGAGCTTGAGGGAGCAATTAGTGATGGCCTCGATTAGAAGGCAGGATGTCTTTCTTGTCAATTTTGACCCAACAGTCGGCGCTGAAGCTAAAAAAACCCGCCCGGCACTTGTCGTTTCTAATAATATAAACAACGCGCATTCACCTATTGTCTCTATTTCTCCAATTACCTCAAATGTGACGCGTGTTTATTCTTTCGAGGTGGAGGTCTCAGCCGACATCGGAGGTTTGAGGACCCGCTCAAAAGTTATGGTGAATCAGACAAGAGCAGTCGATAAAGTCCGGCTCATTAAGCGCCTCGGATACCTGCCCGATGAAATCATGGAAGAGGTTAATAATGCCTTAAAACTGCATTATGAATTGTATTAGGCTGGCTTAACCAAAGTGATCGGTTTAATATATTTCAGCATTTTATAGTTCCTGAATCAAAATTTTAAAATTTAGCAACGCCAATACTATTTTTGTGCTTTTTTGCGGCTATATCAAAATTGACTTTTAAATTTGTTCATAATAAACTTCATAAAGTTACATCGGCATTCAATCGTATGTTTTTATAAAATTTTCAGTTTACATCTCTGCGCTCTCCGCGTTCTCTGCGGTGAATTTTAAGTTTATTTTTAAATCTGTGGTGGATCAAAAAGAAAATGGAAAAAACAGCTAAAATCTATGTCGCCGGGCATCGGGGTCTTGTGGGATCCGCACTTTTGCGTAAACTGAAGACGGGAGGCTACACCCATATTATTACAAAAACCCATAAGGAGCTTGATCTGATCCGGCAGGATCAGGTAGAGATTTTTTTCAAAAAAGAAAAGCCGGATTATGTGTTTCTGGCAGCCGCAAAGGTCGGTGGTATCTGGGGCAACACTATGTATCCGGCGCAGTTTATTTATGAAAATATCACCATCCAAACCAACATCATCCACGCATCCTATCTTAATGACGCAAAAAAGCTGCTGTTTTTGGGCAGTTCCTGCATTTATCCCAAACTTTGTCCCCAGCCCATCAAAGAAGAATTCCTTCTTTCAGATTACCTCGAGCCCACCAATGAGCCCTACGCCATCGCTAAAATTGCCGGCATCAAAATGTGCCAGTCATACAACCGTCAATACAAAACCCGCTATATCAGTGTAATGCCCAACAATTTGTACGGACCCCATGATAACTTCAACCTGGAAACCTCCCATGTGCTTCCGGCGCTGATCCGCAAATTCCACCTGGCAAAGCTGGCGGCAGCAGGGGACTGGGACGGAATCCAAAAAGATGAGGCCGCCCACGGTGATATCCCTGATGACATCAAGATTTCGATGGGTCTGGATCCCATTACCAATCTACCCGCCAATCCATCAACCCATCAACCCTCTGTCATACTCTGGGGCACGGGTTCGCCACGGCGGGAATTTTTGCACGTGGACGATCTGGCCGATGCCTGTCTGTTTTTGATGAATCACTACGATGAATCGGAACCTGTCAATATCGGCTGGGGCAAGGATCAAACCATTCGGGAACTGGCGAAAATGGTCTCCGGTATCGTGGGGTACGAAGGATCCATAAAGTGGGATTCCGGCAAACCGGACGGGACCCCCCAAAAGCTTTTGGATGTCTCAAGATTAACTGAAAAAGGCTGGCAGGCGAAGATTAATCTGGCGGAAGGGATACGGCAAATGTATCGCTGGTATTTGGGGGAGGCGGGTTAGAGCGTTGAGAAAAAACCGATGGAGGAAGGAAGACCGCTTCGCTTAGAAGAGGGACGACAGCAAGGCCTGGCGATAAACTTTCAGATCTCTCATGGTTCCTTTTAAGGTTGTTTTCTTTTCGTCCATATTCCATCTTTTACACACCTTCTTATCTTCTCAACTTCTATCTTTTCGTCTCTGACTTCCGTCCCTTGTCCTCCGGTATTCTGATCCTCTTTGTTCTTTTTTCGTCCATCTTCCCTCATCCTAGCGCAGCGGTCTTCCCTCTTCCTTCCGGCCTCTGCCCCCCCCACCTTCCCATCTTCTCACCTTCCATTTTTTCCGCATTCCATTGCCTCCAACTTACAACCTCCAACAGCCGAAGGCCCTCCTTTGAGCCCTTTTTTATGTCAGTGTGCGTCTGTGTGTGTCTGTGGCTAATTTTTCTTTGAGCTTTTTTTCGCCTTCAGGATCCTGGCCCAGGTATCGCGCAGCGTTACAGTCCGATTAAATACCAGGGAATCCGGTGTTGAGTCTTTCGCATCCACACAAAAATACCCCAGCCGTTCAAACTGGTACAGGCTTGAAGGCTTTGCGGCGGCCAACGAGGGTTCAAGCTTGCAGTCGTTCAATATCTCAATGGATGTCGGATTTAAATAAGCAGTGAAATCTTTACCCGCTTCGACCTCATTGGGATTTTCCCTTGCAAACAGATGATCGTAGAGACAAACCTGGGCGGTGATTGCGTGGTTGGCCGAAACCCAGTGCAATGTGCCTTTTACCTTACGACCGTCCGGCGCATCACCCCCGCGGGTAGCCGGGTCATAGGTGCAGTGAAGTTCTATGATCTCTCCCGTATCGGGGTCTTTGATGACATCCACACAGGTGATGAAATAGGCGTAACGCAGCCGCACTTCCCGGCCGGGAGCCAGACGGAAGAATTTTTTGGGTGGGTCTTCCATAAAATCGTCCTGTTCAATATACAATTCCCGCGAGAAAGGCACTTTGCGGGTTCCCATGGATGGGTCTTCCGGATTGTTGACAGCCGCCAACGTGTCTTCCTCATTTTCCGGGTAGTTATCGATGACAACTTTCAAGGGGTGCAACACCCCCATTACCCGGGGGGCATGTTTGTTCAAGTCTTCCCGAACGCAGTACTCCAGCAGGGCCATGTCGACCATGCTGTCGGCTTTCGCCACGCCGATGCGGTCGCAGAAACTACGGATGGCTTTGGGCGTATAGCCCCGCCGGCGCAAACCGGAGATGGTCGGCAACCGCGGATCATCCCAGCCGGAAACATGACCGTCTTCAACCAGCCGCATGAGCTTTCGTTTGCTTAAGACGGTAAAGCTTAAATTCAAGCGGGCAAACTCAATCTGCCGGGGATGATATACGACATCCAGATGGTCCAGAACCCAATCGTACAGCTGTCGATTGATTTCAAACTCCAGGGTGCAAATCGAATGGGTGATCCCCTCAATGGAGTCCGACAGGCAGTGGGTAAAATCGTACATCGGGTAGATGCACCACATATTTCCGGTACGATAATGGGACACATGCCTTATGCGATATAAAGTGGGGTCGCGCATGATCATATTGGGAGATGCCATATCAATTTTGGCCCGCAGCACGTGCGCCCCATCCCTGAATTCACCGGCCCGCATTCGTGCGAATAGATCCAGGTTTTCTTCAATTGAGCGCTCCCGATAGGGGCTGTTCCTGCCGGGCCGGGTTAATGTCCCGCGGTATTCCCGGATTTCCTCCGCGCTCAAACTATCGACGTAAGCGTTACCGGCTTTGATCAGCTGTAAGGCATATTCAAAAAGCTGCTCGAAATAATTGGAGGCGTAATATTCGCGATCCTGCCAGTCAAATCCCAGCCAACGGACATCTTCTTTTATCGAGGCGACATACTCAATGGATTCCTTGCTCGGATCGGTGTCATCGTAACGCAGGTTGCAAAGTCCGTGATATTCGGCCGCCAGTCCGAAATTCAGGCAAATCGACTTGGCGTGTCCGATGTGAAGATAACCATTGGGTTCCGGCGGAAAGCGGGTGAGAACTTTACCGTCGTTTTTCCCGGCCTTTAAATCTTCCTCAATGATATATTTGATAAAATTTGCAGACGAGGTCGTTTCGGCGGAATTGTTATCTTTAGAATTCGGATTTGGTGTTTTCATGTGTTTGTTCCTTGAATGAATGTACTTGCTGTCGATATTGCCTATCCTGACTTGTCTATTTCCAATCAGGAGGTTAGCAAAAAAAATTTAGTCCTGGATGAGTTTAGCCAGCCGGCCGTAGCGTAGCGAAGATCCCGCTTTATCAGGGAACCCAAAAAGAACAATCACGAAAAAAAGCCAAGAAAATTTTCGTGTTTTCAAACTTATGCATTTTCACGATAAAAATTTTTATCATAAAATGCAAATAAATAACAACTAAAACTCTAAACAATCAATATTCAATCATTATGGACCCGTCTTTTTAGATAATCCTGTACAAAGAAAATTTTCGCTGATATGAGTCTTTTAATAATTCTTTGAAGGAAATGATAATTAATTGGATAGATTGAAAGATAAAACCGGCCCGTGGGATTTAGATCTGAGTATCGTCATTCCGCTCAAAAATGAGGATCAAAGCGTCCTCTCATTAAAAAATGAAATTGACGGTGTTATGAAGCAGCTACCGTATTCATGGGAATGTCTGTGGATAGATGACGGCTCTACGGACAATACCCTGAGCGAGATACAGCGGTTCCATCAACGAGACCCCCGCCGCCATCAATATGTTGCCTTAGCGTACAACTGTGGCCAGTCAGCCGCACTGCACGCCGGGTTTACCTATGCCCGCGGTGAGATCATCGTCACCCTGGACGGTGACGGACAAAATGATCCAGGAGATTTTCCCGGTCTGATCGAATGTTTGTTTACAGAAAACTGCGACATGGTCAACGGTGTGCGCCGTAACCGCATGGACTCTTTTACACG
>JAJRVC010000356.1 GCA_024277475.1 Deltaproteobacteria bacterium | reverse complement strand
ATGACAAGTGATTGGATAATTCAATCTTTACAAGATTTGGAGGCCGACATGAAAAAATTCATCAATGATCCTTACGATGTAGTTGATGAAATGCTGGAAGGTTTTCTGGACGTCCACAAAAAGTATGTTCGTAAATTGGATGCAGCGAGGACCGTTATCAGGACCGATGCCCCGGTAGCGGGCAAAGTGGGCATCATCACCGGCGGCGGGTCTGGTCACAAACCTGCCTTTATCGGATTTATCGGCCGGGGCATGCTGGATGCCGTGGCAGTAGGCGAAATTTTCACCTCCCCTCCCCCGCTGGCCTGTCTCGAAGCTGCCAGGGCGGCCGACGGCGGTAAAGGTGTGCTGTTTCTTCTGGGCAACTATGCCGGTGACGTTATGAACTTCCAGCTGGCCGCCGACATGGCCAAAGCCGCTGGCATACCGGTTGAACAGGTGATCTCCACCGATGATGTGGGCTCGGGCCCCAAGGAGGAAATCCACAAACGCCGGGGGGTGGTCGGCGCTTTTTTCGGCTGGAAAGCAGCCGGGGCCAAAGCCGCCGCCGGCGGCAACCTGGAGGAATGCAAGGCCGCTGTGGAAAAGGTCAACGCCAACACCCGTACCTTGGGTGTGGCCATCTCTCCCTGCACGGTGCCCGCCAAGGGTACCCCCACCTTTACCTTGGCTGAAGATGAGATGGAATACGCCGTCGGCCATCACGGTGAAGCCGGAACCGCCAAAATCAAAATGATGACCGCCGATGCGGTTACCGAAAAGATGACGCTGGAAGTTATCAAGGACCTGCCGTTCAAAGCCGGTGAAGAAGTGGCTGTTCTGGTCAATGGCCTGGGAGGAACGCCGCACCTCGAGTTATACATCTGCTACCGCAAGGTCAGGCAGATGCTGACCGAAAGAGAGATAAAAATAGGCCGTTCCTACGTGGGTGAGTTTTTCACCGGCCTGGAGATGGCGGGCTTCTCCGTGACCCTGTTGAAACTTGACGATGAGTTGAAAGAACTGCTGGCAGCGCCGGCCGACACGCCTTATTACAAAATATGACCGTCAGTCAGTTGTAATGGGTTATTCGTTATAAGGAAAATTTGAAAATGGCAGAAACAATATCGACGCCCCGAATGCAAAAGGCGCTGGAAGCGATGTGCGACACCATTGAAGCTGAAAAAGAATATCTCTCGGAACTCGACGGTGTCATCGGTGACGGAGACCACGGCGTCAACATGGCCAAATGTTTCCGGGAAGTCAAAAAAAAACTGGCTGAAAGCACCGCTGAGGATATGGCCGCGCTATTTAATAATGTAGGGGAGGTGGTCTTAAATTCTGTGGGGGGGGCCATGGGCGCGCTTTACGGAACGTTCTTTCTTAAAATGGCCCAGGAGTGCGCTGGGAAAAGCCAGTTGGGTTTGAGTGATCTGGTCCGCATGTTTGAAACAGCTGAGAGGGGAATCCTTGATATCGGCAAAGCCAGTCCGGGCGATAAAACCCTGCTCGACACTCTGGCGCCGGCGATCAGGGCACTGGAAGCAAGTGAGCAAGAAGGCCAATCGCTGCCGGAAGCGCTGGCGAATTTCGAGCAAGCCGCCAAAGAGGGAATGGAATCCACAACGGACATGATGGCGAAGATAGGCCGCGCCAGTCGCCTGGGAAAGAGAACTATCGGACACCAGGATGCAGGCGCCACCTCATGCTATTTCATCCTGCGATCGTTGGCATCTGCTGTTGCTGATAGCTGAACTTGGATACAGCAATATTAGACGCGTAAAAGCGAAGTCAGCAGCGGCACGATCTCAAACAAATCGGCAACAATGTAGTAATCACAATTTTTAACAATGTTCGCTTCCGGGTCCGTATTGATGGCAACGATAAGACCGGAAGTCTTCATACCGGCGAAATGCTGCACGGATCCGGAGATACCACAGGCGATATAGACTTTGGGACTGACGGTAGCACCGGTTTGCCCCACTTGCATTGAATGCGGCACCCAACCGGCATCCACGGCAACCCTGGACGCGCCGACGGCCGCGCCGATAAGGTCGGCACATTCGAAAAGAAGGCGAAAGTTGTCTGAATTTTTCAGGCCCCGTCCTCCGGATATAATGATATCAGCCTCGCTTAGATCGATGCCTCTGGTGGCATCCTGCCGGATCTCTTTTACAACCAGGCCGTCACTTTCAAGGTCTGTTTGAAAAGCAATGACCTCGGCTTCATTGCGTGAAGGTTTGGCCTCGAAAACATTTGGCCGGATTCCATAGATGTAGCAAAATCCGTTGACTTTTATGACCGCGATGGTCTTGCCCGAAAACTGGGATTTTTTTACAGTGTGCTCGGGCAGATTAATATCAATACAATCCATCACAAGGGGCGCATCGAGGGCTGCTGCAATTCGGGGCAGTAATTCCTTTCCCTGGGCGCTTGTGAGCCCCAAAAGCGTTTGGACGCCAAAATAGTCCATGGCATGGATCATCGCCCTGGACCAGGAAACCGGATTCCAATCAAGAAAGCCTTCTTTGGAAGTAATTTCGACGATTTTATGGATCCCATAGGCCTCGAGTTCCGCCTTGTGATCAGCCCCGCTGCCATCGAGCAAAAAGCCATAAAGCTCATGACCATCACCGCATGCTGCGGTGATAACTCCAAAGTTCGTCTTTTTTAAGGCACCCTCTTTAGTTTCAATTAATATTCCAATCTTTGGCATGATTTCAGAACTCGTCATTTCGATTACAATTGGGCCATATTATTGAGTCAAAAACGCTGAACCAGTACTTTGGCTTCCTCACGCAGGATCCGAATAAGTTCTCCAACCGCCTCTTCCGGCGGCCCCTTCAGCTCTTTGGCTCCGCGCTCTTCAACAGCCGGCTTTAACTCGAGTATCTCCATGCTGCTCACCGGTTTTTCAATGGCCAGATATTCCAGATCAATTATTTTCAATTCTTTTTTTCTGGCCTTCATGATAGCCGGCAAAGTAGGATAACTCGGTTTATTCAACCCCTTACCGGTACCGATAATGCAGGGAAGCGGCATCTCTACGACTCCTGTAGCCCCTGCTTCCATCTCACATTCCACCGAAACCCGGTCCTGTTCCAACGAAAAAGCCACCACGCTGGATGTAATCGGCATGTCCAGGCCGGCTGCAAGTCGGTACATCGTTTGAAATCCTTCACTGTCGATGGATTCTTTTCCAGTGAATATGAGATCCGGCTGACCATCCTGTTCAATAGCAGCTTTTAAGGCCCGGGCGGTCACAATACTGTCAGGACGGTTACCGGTTTGGATTAAAATTGCACGATCCGCCCCCATGGCCAGCGCGGAACGCAGGGTGTTTTCTGCGTCTTTCTTTCCCACGCTGACGGCAATCACCTCGCAGTCTCCGACCTGCTGTTTAACTCGAGCAGCCTCCTCCACCGCATGCTCATCATAGGGATTTAGGATAAAGGTAATCGATTCATCGAACTGGTCTCTCCCCTTGATGGTTATTTTGGCTGCTGAGTCCGGTACATGTTTTACACAAATAAAAATTTTCATAAGTTCTCGCTAAATATAAAACTTCTTAAGAGTACCTTTTCACCAGTCCACATTACGGGGCTACCCGTTGACCGAAAAACTGCTGTCGTAGTTAATCTCCCGATTGCGTGAAAAAAATCCCACGTTGAGCGTCCGTCCGGTGTGACGCAGCTTGAATTGAAAGGGTTCCTTGTCATGATCCAGGCCTTTCTCGCAGGCGTTGATTAATTCCGCCATCATGGCACCGACCACCGGGGCGTTTTTATACTGGTTGCCGCTGCTGCCGATGGCCATATAAAAGCCCTTCATGTCTGATTTATCGTAGATCGGGATCCAATCATCGGAACAGTCATAAAGATCACAGGTCCCCCGGGGCTGATTGGGAATCTGCAAGCTCGGCACGCGCTTGGCGCACCGGTAAGTTTGGGCTTTCCACTGGGCCTCTGAAAGTTGATTGTTCCTTCCGGTTTCACCCTGACCGGCATAAAATTCGTCCGGGTCCACCCACTCCTGGGGATCACACTCAGGGTCCTCGCTGCCGATGAGAAACATGTTTCCGGCTTCCGGGCGGTAATAGCAGGCAATGTCCCCGTCGGAGGTGTGGTAGCCGTCATTTAAATAGTCGTAACCTTCGGGCGACGGCACGTGCATCACCTCGTGACGCAGAGCTTTAGTTTTGATGTTGCACCCCTCATAAACACCTTCGGCCATTTGATTGATTTTGTATGAGTGCGGGCCGGCCACGTTGACCACCACCGGTGCATCGATCTGGGTTCCGTCTTTAAGCGTTACCCCCAGCACCTGATTGTCCCGGCCGCGGATATCCACCACTTCTGCATTGAAGAGGAACTCCCCGCCTTTGGCCTCGGCGGCCCGCATGATGTTGTGGGCGGACAATTCCGGATCGTTGACATAACCGCCTTCAGGGCAGAACAACGCACCTTCGAGCTCTTTAGTCGGTTCGTCGAAAAACTTGGGATCCTCGGGACGTCTAACCGGCCAGAACTCATGTAAATCATAGATCGGTACCATTTCATTGATTTTTTTATTGTCCCATTCTTCATAGGCTACACCGACGGCATCGTAGTGTTTTTTAACCTTGCGCCAATCGTGCCCCTGGGATTTAAGCAAAATAGAACCGGTATTCTTGTACTTGGCCAGGCCTTTTTCATCTTTGACGTTATCCAGGTAATTTTCCCAATCCAGCCAGTACTTGAACCCCTCATAAGCGAAGGCCACGCCATCTTCGGTGGAATAGTGGGCCCGAACAATGGCGCAGGATGCGGCAGTGGATCCCTGGCCGGCGTCGGTCAACTTATCGATACTCAGTGTCTTGTAACCCATTTTACAAAGCTCATAAGCTATGGGCGCACCAATGACCCCCACGCCGATGATAATAGCATCATACTTTTTGTTCATGATAAACCTCCTTTTTAAAATCGAAAGAATTCCTTACATATTCATTTTTTTAAACCCCACAACTCTCCAAGCCAGCCGGTGAAAGCATTCTCACCGCCAGGACGTAATCCGAATTCCTCCCCTGCCTCAAGGATCGATACAATCATCGAACCGGCATATCCCCTGGAACAAGTCATAAGGATCCCACATCTCTCAAGGGTTTTTTCCAGGGTAACAATTTGGCAGGGGACATGTGAAAACGGACCTTGCAGTAAAAAGGGCGTTTCTTTCAGTGGATCCGAAAAATCAAGTGATGTTAATTTTTCTGCTATTGCAAAAACCTCTTTCCCGAAAAGCGCCAAAAACACGGTCACATCGGTTACCTCTGTATAGGCGGGACTTTCGGGATCATCCGGTTTTTCTCCCGCCAGGTGCCATATCGATGCCTGGGTGCGGTTCATGCGATTTATCAAAATGCCGTTGTCAAATGTACATTGGCCGGGAACATCAGGGATCTGAATCCCCCAGGGTTGCATCTTGGTAATGTCTGCGTCTTGTAAATCCCATCGGGCCCGGTGGCTTAAATCGATCACATAAGGCCCGGTTTCTTCGGCGTCATATTCCAATACGACGGTCCAGTTGCCCCGTATTTCCGTTTTCGCCGGTCCGGCGTCAAATGATACCGGGGAACGTCTGATTATATTTTCCATTATTTCCACCTCTATCCTAAATAGATTCCTCTCTTTTTGATAAAAATTTAAATTTCATATTCCTTTTTTTTTGAGCCTTTGTGTTTTAGTGGCTGAGTTTTTATAAAATAAGATTGAAAGAATCCCTTAAATATTCAATATTCATTCACTTCGCCGCCCTTACATCCTCAGCCGTTTCCCTTCTGGATCATAAAAAGGAAGCGGTGCCACGGTCGCATAGAGATGCCGGCCTTCGCATTCATCTTCATAAATCTGTAAACGCGTACCCGCCTCAGCCAGTGAAGAATCCACCAAAGCCAGCCCGATGCTCTCTTTCAGTCCAAAACTTAAACGCGCAATACAGACATAACCCTTGATTGAACTATCCACAATAATAGAGCCGTCTTTGGGTGTACGGGAGGAATTTTCCATTTTAAATCCTACCAATTTAAACCGCCCCTCCTGTT
>JAJRVC010000355.1 GCA_024277475.1 Deltaproteobacteria bacterium | reverse complement strand
TGACCGTTATCTGGAATCCGAGGTTCCCACCCGAAAGGGTAAGACTTGCTACGATGGATCTTGCACTATTGCAGGGGTTCCCGGCACCGCCTCACGCATAACCCTGGATTTTTCCGACACGGCAGGGCTTCTTACAGGAAATTTTCTGCCCACCGGTAAGGTGCGCGATGAACTTCGCCTGTCAGGCTATGGTCAGGTGGGTGTCACGGTTGTAGATGCCGGCACCGTGGTGGCGTTTGTCAGGGCGAACGATTTTGGGTTGACGGGTATTGAGAGTCCCGAAGAAATGGAAGCGGATGACCGGCTCATTAAAAACCTCGAGGAGTTAAGGCTTACCGTAGCCGATTGGGTGGGTATGGCCGGAAAAAGCCGCCTTATGCCCATGGTGGCCATTGTCTGCGCTCCCCAAGACTACCAAAACTTTGGCACCGGTGAAACGATAAAAGCCGATAGTATACACTTGATCGCCAAGGTCTATGCCGCCGGCATGATGCATAAGGCCTATCCGGTCACAGGTGCAGTCGCAACCGGTGCGGCGGCTCTATTGCAGGGCGGGACAGTGAACAAATGCCTGGCCCAATCGGAAAACCTGCCTGAAACTCTGGTTTTAGGTCACTTCTCAGGCCGGCTGCCGGTGGAAGTCACCGGCGAACAAAGCCAAGACGGCTTCAAGCTTTCCCAGGCCAGCATTGACCGCACAGCTCGCCGGATAATGGAAGGTTTTGTTTTCATTTAGATGTGAGCACTTGTTTAGCGCAAAGGAGTATTTATTATGACTTTGGCTGAAAAGATCCTGGCAGCTCATGCTGGGAAAGAAAAGGTCGCGCCCGGCGAGTTCATTATGGCCAGGGTAGACCTGGTCATGGCTGAAGATCTAACGGCAGGCATTGCGATCAGGCAGTTTAAAAACATGGGTGCCAAGCGGGTTTTCGATCCTGACAAGGTTGTCATGGTGTCGGACCATTTCGTGCCCACTAAGGATGTAGCCGCCGCCGAAGCGATTAAAAAAATTCGCAGCTTTGTCAACAAGCAAGGCATTCACTATTATGAGATCGGCCCGCAGAGCGGAATTGAGCATGTCATTTTGCCTGAAAACGGCCTTGTTCTGCCCGGAGATCTGGTCGTGGGTGCTGATTCCCATACCTGCACATACGGAGCGCTCGGTGCCTTTGCGACCGGCATGGGCTCTACGGATACGGCCGCCGTCATGGCCACGGGTGAAGTATGGTTGAAAGTTCCGCATACCATAAGGTTCAACTACGAGGGCAAGCTCCCTTCCTGGGTTGGCGGCAAGGACCTGATTCTTTTGACTATCGGTAAGATCGGTGTTGATGGTGCCCTTTATGCAGTCATGGAATTTGGCGGTTCGGCGGTGGCAGCCCTTAGCATGGATGACCGCTTCACGATGGCCAACATGTCTGTAGAGGCCGGGGCCAAAGCCGGACTCATGGCGGTGGACGACAAAACAGTTGCCTATGCAGAACAAAGGGCGCAAAGACCTTACAAAGTATACAAGATAGATGACAAGGCGGATTATGCCCAGGTATTCGAATATGACATTTCCAATCTCGAGCCCCAGGTCGCCTTGCCGCACTCGCCGGCCAATGTGGTTCCAATCAGCCAGGCAGATAAAGTGGCAATTGACCAGGTTGTGATTGGAAGCTGCACAAACGGTCGTATCGGGGACCTGCGCCTGGCCGCAAAGGTGCTAAACAACCAAACGGTAATGAAAGGGATCAGGTGTATAGTCATTCCCGGATCGCAGAAGGTATTTCTAAAGGCTCTGCAGGAAGGCCTGATAGAAATTTTTCTAAAGGCCGGTGCAGCGGTCAACACACCGACCTGTGGGCCCTGTGTAGGCGGGCACTGCGGTATCCTGGCCGCCGGCGAGCGTTGTGTTTCCACGACCAACCGTAACTTTATCGGCCGTATGGGCAGCCCGCAGGCAGAGATTTTTCTAACAAACCCAGCGGTAGCCGCAGCCAGTGCCATCGTAGGCCGCTTATCTCATCCCGGGGAGGTAACTGCAAAATGATAAATGGAGCTGTTCACAAGTATGGCGCCGATATTGATACGGACGGCATTATTCCAGCCAAGTATGCCAATATATCCGACCCTTTGGAGTTGGGCAAAAAATGCTTGGAAAACGTCGATGCCACTTTCGCGTCTAGAATGAAGCCTGGAGATATTTTAATGGCCACTACCAACTTTGGATGCGGATCCTCCAGGGAAATCGCGCCCTGGTCCATCAAGGGGTCTGGTATTGGCTGCGTGGTTGCGGTAAGTTTCGCCCGTATCTTCTTTCGAAATGCGATCAATATTGGCCTTCCGCTGCTGGAGTGTCAGAAGGCAGTGGAATCCACCTCTACCGGTGATATTTTAGAAATTGATCTGGCCAGCGGGGGTATCAAAAATTTAAGTCGGGATCTTACATTTCAGGCGGTCCCTTATCCGGACTTCATCAGAGAGCTAATTGCAGTGGATGGTCTGGTGGCCTATGTGCGCGCCAGGTTATCGCAGGATTAATTCAATTTGACAATACAATCTTTTAGCTTATATTATATTTCCTGATAGGTCGTGTGCTGCAAAATTCAAGTTATCAATCTCCCCTTTCCCATCGAAAGGAAAAGCGCCTTGGACACTCAGGCTGAAATTCCACGATTAATCCGTGAGCATCGTCGGCGAGCGGGCTCACCCCAGGAGAAATTCGCGGCTCAGCTCGGCGTCACCTTCCCGGCCGTCAACCGTTGTGCGAATGGACGTGCCAAACCATCGTCCTTGGCCATGCAACGAAAAGAAAAGCTATTGCGAAAAATAGGGCGGCTTATGGAGATGAAATTTTGCAGGCAGTGTCTGCAAGATTGACGAAAACCTGGTATTTTGGGTGCTGAATGTACTGCTTAACCACTTTTTTTCATCGGTTGATTTTCACTGTTACGCAGACGATTCAGGATTCCCGCTTTATGCTTCACACTAGCGGGAAATTGAGACGTCTTTGGCTGGTTCATTTCCGAACAGGGTATGTCCGGCGTCAAATTTCTGCTCGTCAAGGTGCTTGCCGTCAATGCGGCGTCTGCTGTAACCTGCTGTTCACCTGCCCCATGTTGACAAAACAGGAGCTCTGCCTTATTTATGGCACCTGCCGGCCGCAGGCCTGCAAGCGCTTCCCAATAGATCAGCGGGACATCGATGAGGTGAAACTTTGTGGCGGTCAGTGCGGGTACCGTTTCAAGTGGAAAAATTCAGACAGGGTTCGTAGCATCCGGAGTGACTGATATGTTTCACCAGGTTGTCGCCTGGTTTGCAGGTAACCCTTGCAACTATGGGGGTAACTTTGGTTGGAGGGGGTATCCGGGTCCGGAAGACCAGGTTTTCGATGTTAAAATAAAATTAAGACCGCCGCTTTCCAATCAACCCAACGCGGATTGTGAGCATACCCAGCCTTCGCGCCCGTCAATTTCGCTTCGTTCAATAGTGCCGGCAGGAACGATACCTGCCTCCGGCAGCAATTTCCCTAAGGAATTGAACTCAACCCTGCGAGCCATCGCCCGCTGTATAAAATCGTCGAACATTTCAGCACCGGCCATACCCTCAACTTCGGCGTGGATGGTGAGCACATTTAAATCATCCGGTCTGATCAGCGAAAGCAGGAAGTCATTGTAGTTCCTTACGGTTATGCCTTTTTGTCCGATAACTTCGTCATAAGTTGGCAGAGTGACCGGAATCTGAAGAGCACATTGGGTTCCATCCACCACCGGGCGAAATATGGAGTAGCCGCGGCAGTCACTGTTATACTTAAAACCAAAATGATTCTTTTCCAAAAGCACCTGGTTATTGCACTTCCAGCCTGCTGCTGCTGAACATTTGGGCTCATAACCCAATATATTGGCTAAAGTTTCAAACCCTTTGCTAAGGGACTGCCGGATAGCATGACCATGCATGTGGTCGAGGTGCGCCTGCCAGGCGTAATGATCCCACGCATGCAGACCGACTTCATGACCGGCTCCGGCAGTCGCACGAATAGTGGGCCCGAGCCTTTCGCCGATCATGGGCCCCGGCCACAGCGCGCCTCGCAGGATAATTTCCGGGCCATAGAGTTTTACCGCTTTTGATCGCCACATCTTTTTTAAAAAGGCCGGTCGTAGCAAACGCCACAGATGCCGGCCCATATTGTCGGGTCCTACGCAGAAAAAGAATGAGGCCTTTATTTGCCACGCGGCGAGAATTTCCAGCAACTGGGGCACACCGTAACGAGTGCCGCGAAAGGTATCCACATCAATACGCAACCCGATTTTCATGACTCGTCGGCCCTTGCTTTTTCCCGGCCGGGGTTACCGGATTCCGGAATTTGCGAATTTACGGATTCCCGTAGAAAATAATCAAGTGTATGTCCTACACTTTGCTGCAGATCAATTTTCGGTGACCAGTCCAAAAGTTTGCGGGCGGCTCGAATACTTGGCTTGCGATATTTTACATCCTGATAACCTTTCCCATAGTAGGAACGGCTGTCGGTTTTGACAAAACCTGCAAAAGGTGGAAATTTATCCCGTAACGAATGTTTTTGAAACGAAGCGACCAGCATTTCCGCAAGTTCCTTAATGCTGAGTTCATTGTCTGGATTACCGATGTTGATAATCTTGCCGTCGCAGACCCCGTCCCGGTTCTCAATAATTCTGTACAAACAATCAATGCCATCGCTGACATCAGTGAAGCAACGCTTTTGCCGGCCACCGTCAACCAGCTGAATAGGAGTCCCCTCAGTAAGGTTGAGAATCAATTGAGTAATGGCTCTTGAGCTGCCGATGCGGGCCGACTGCAACGTATCCAGTTTCGGGCCAATCCAATTAAACGGCCGAAACAAGGTAAATCTCAACCCTTCTTTTTGGCCGTAGGCCCAAATTACGCGGTCGAGCAGTTGTTTACAGCAGGCGTAGATCCAGCGTTGTTTATGAATAGGCCCCAACACCAGGTTTGAATTGTATTCATCAAAGGTATCATCTTGACACATTCCATAAACCTCGGAGGTCGACGGAAAAATTACTCTTTTATTGTATTTTACACAATAGCGGATAACCCGCAGATTCTCCTCAAAATCGAGCTCGAAAACACTCAGCGGGTTGCGCACGTATTCAATTGGTGTGGCGATAGCAACCAGGGGGATGACGACATCACATTTTTTTATGTGGTATTCTATCCATTCGCGATGAATGGAGATATCGCCTTCATGAAAATGAAAATGCGGATTATCGAGATAAGACTCGATATAATTACAATGCAGATCCATGCCGTGGACTTCATGGGTCCGGATCTCAAGAAGCCGCTCAGTGAGGGCGTTGCCGATAAATCCGTCCACTCCTAAGATAAGAATGGTTTTTTTCTTCAGATCTTGCAGCATTCTGTCCGGATGCGGACCGAAGGACATTCCTTCCCGGAGGTTGAGTTCACTTGCCAGTTGGAAACCATTGCTGTAAATACCTCCCTGCCGCTGACCGAAATCGACTTCGAGAGCGCCCTCGCCACAGGCAATGACAAGAGGATTCGTAGCAACGACGGTTCCAGCTTTCAAATCCCCGGCACACCCGGAACATTCGGTGACTTTCCAGAAATAGCATTTTTGTTGTCCTAAAAAGCTGAAGGCCCCTGGATATGGACGCGTCACGGCCCTGACTAAATTTCTGATCCGGCCGGCACTTTCAGTCCAGTCGATTTCGCCGTCTTGCGGTGTGCGTCCACCGAAATAGCTTGCCAGGCTGTGGTCCTGGGGAGTTCTTGGTGGCGTGCCGGCCTTAATCAGGGGCAGGATTTCGTCCAACATGCCGCAAGCGGTGACATTTGCTTTTTCAAAAAGTGTTTTGGCAGTATCCTTTTCTGAAATTTCAATTTGTTTTTGACACACGATGTCCCCATCGTCGGGTTTGGAAGTCATATAATGCAGCGTAAGACCGGTTTTTTTTTCGCCGTTGACCAGCACCCAGTTAATGGGGCTGCGTCCGCGATATTTGGGGAGCATCGATCCGTGAAGATTCAGACACCCGTGCGGTGGTATATCCAGGATGTCCTTACCGATCATATTGCGATAGTAGAAGGAAAAAATAATGTCCGGTTTATAATTGTTGATCTTTGCGACCCAAAGCGGATGGTTGATGTTTTCCGGTGCAAAGGTTGGGATACTG
Organism: Deltaproteobacteria bacterium; assembly: GCA_024277475.1. Next base: position 20,936 of record JAJRVC010000355.1, on the reverse strand, counting down.
TTGGCTGCGGCCAGTTCGGCCACCGAGTCGAACCAAATGTTCTCATGGAGATCCTCACTATGAGTAAAAACAGCGGAAATTTCAAACTCGTTTTCCAATAATGCTCTAATACCGGTACATCCGATATTATGATAGGCTAATACCACAGCTCTCATAATTTCCCCTTTCCGGAAGATATAGAAAATCGCAGTGACAGGCGTTATGATTTCCCCTGGTGATCGGTTTTGCCGGAGGTGCCGGCAGTCGCACTTCTGTCATCAGCATCGCTTCGACCTATAATTTGGTGGATAAAATACCGGGGACGGGCGCGCACGTCGTCATAAACCCTTCCAAGATATTCTCCCAGCAAACCCATCCCGATGAAAAGTGCACCAATAAAGACAAACAAAATAGCAAACAGAGTAAACACCCCCTGCACGGCCCATTCCGAACCGTAAATCAGGCGCATCAAAATAAGGAGCGCTGCTAAGGCGATACCAAAGACTGATATGAGTCCTCCGAAAATACTCAACAGGCGCAGTGGAAAGGTTGTCATGCTAGTCAATAAATCAAACTGAAGATTAATCAGCTTCCACAGACTATATTTGGATTGACCGCCGGCGCGTTTTAAATGGTTTACTTCAATTTCGGCCGTCCGGCGTGCAAAGCGGTTGGCCAGTACCGGAATAAAGGTGCTGTGCTCGCGGCACTGGAGCATGGCGTTCACTATTGGCCGGCGGTAGGCGCGCAGCATGCATCCGTAGTCTTTCATCATGACACCGGTAGATTTCCGGACCGTCCGGTTGACAATGGCTGAAGCCAATCGTCTAAAAAAACTGTCGTGTCGATCGGCCCGGATGCTGCCGACCACATCATATCCTTCCTCAATTTTCTCAATCAGTTTGGGAATCTCTTCCGGCGGATTTTGAAGGTCGGCGTCCAGGGTGACAACGACTTCACCCCTGGATTCTGCAAAGCCGGCCATTACAGCCGCATGCTGGCCATAGTTGCGGTTAAAAAAAACTGCAACGACCCCGGGCTGATTCTCCCTGACGGTTTCGGCAATCAATGCCGGGGATCGATCGGTACTGCCGTCATCGACAAGAACGATTTCAAAAGACCTTCCCATTTGGCTGCAAACCAGCAAACAGCGCCGTAAAAGCTCGGCTATATTTTCTTCTTCGTTAAAAACAGGGATTACCACCGATATATAAGGCGTTTTGTCCTTCATAGTTGTTGACCTTCGATTTTCCAGACGATTAGCTTTCTTTCCTTGCGGTGTTCCCAGGGATAAGTATTCTCAGCGAGCGACGGTTTTTTCCTGAGCGCGGAAGGGAGAAGCTTAAAGAACTCTTCGCTGTCCTCCCGACGCGAGATGATGATTATAGGTTCGCTGTGGGATTCCAGGAAAGAGCGAACCTCTCCAGCGTTATGAAAGACTTTGAGGGGTACGGGAAGATCCGCATAAAATACGACTTTGGCCGGGAATGTGTTATAGAATACAATATTACCTTTATCGACCCCGCTTACAAGCTTTTTTAGCGCCACTGCAAAGGGTCTTTTTGTCTCGTACTTTTCAAGGCTTACATACTGCCAGGTAAAAAAGCCCCCCATCAGAATGAGTGCTGATGCCACCAGGGGGGCCATTTCGCGGCGTATCCCCAATACAGCGGTCAGACATCCCGGTCGATAATAATCCAGCACCCAAAACATCAGCCCAGCAAGGCCCAACAGCGGCGTCCCTATCAGAATGTCACGCGGGAACACAAATAGCGTATATTTTCCGATGCCGGGCCACAAGACCGGCAATAGCATCAAGGCGAATAAGGCCGACAAAAACAACATCTTCTGGATATTGAGCCCCAGTCGTTTCCATCCTCTCAAACCTTCGGTGTGGAAGAAAACCGCAGTTATCAGTGCGAAGAACGGCAGGATCGGCAGAATGTAGTAAAACCTTTTCGAACCGGAAGCGGAAAAAAAAAGAAATATGAGTAAGGTGGCTTCTAAAAGCCATCGGGTGTTGTAGGCCAGATTCTTAATGGATTTGAAAAGCCCTGCCAAAGCAATTATAAGGACCGGGGCCCATGGCAGGAACAGTTGCGGGGCATGGATCAGGTACACGTAAAAAGGTTGAACATGGTCAAATGGTTTGAAAAAGCGCTGGATATTTTCACGGAAGACTAGATGGAGACCATCGCTTTGATAGTCCGGATTGCTCATTGAAACGTAAAAAAACGGCATAAGGTAGACGGTCAGGCCGACAGCCAGGGCCGCAAAATGCGACAGTTGCAAATGGGACCGCCAGCGGCGCTGCCGGATGACGTCCGGCAGCAGTATGATCACCGGAAGGACAATGGCGGTCAGTCCTTTGGCATGGGCACCGATGAAGCAGATTAAATAAAAAACCAGATAACCGCCGAAATTGGTCTTTTCGCGCCGGGCCCAATACCAGGCAACAGCCAGGATAATGGCAGCAAGGTTGGCGATATCCGCTTCACCGCGTCGACCCCACATGAGAAAGCCATAGGTAGTCAGCAGTATCCACCCTGCAGTTCTGCCGGTTTTCTCCGACCACAGTTTGCGGCCCAGCCAACCTGTAGCCCAAAGCGCCAAAAGGCCGGCAACGGCACTTGGCAGCTTCACCGCCCATTGATTCAGACCTCCGGTGATGGATGCCGTCAGCAGGATTAACCAGTAGCTCCCAAGCGGCTTATCGAAGTAAGGCTCGCCGTTGATGGTAGGATGGAAGAAATCCCCGGTGATCAGCATTTCCCTGGCCACCTCCGCCCAACGGTGGGCCGATCCGATCAGGGGCATCTGATCAAGCCCCCAAAAGAGAAGAAACAGAGAGGATACCCAAAAGACGATGACCGGTAATCTATCTGGAGCTTTCGATGCCGTGATCCCCTTGTTTAAACTCATCTTGACAGCGCATCCTTAATCGCATCTACGACATCATCGACATCTTCCGGGGTCATTGCGGGAAATAGAGGCAGAGAGCATATCCGGTCTGAATTCCATTCGGTATTGGGCAGCATACCTCGACGTGTCCCCATCCTTTCACGGTAATAATTATGTAAATGAACCGCACGAAAATGCAGACCGGTACCGATGTTTCGATCTTTTAAAGCCGCCATGAATTCGTCACGAGTCAACGAAACTTTATCCGTATCCAGGCGAACAATAAAGAGGTGCCAGGCGTGTTCTATGGGATACGAAGGCCGAGCAAGGGGCATGATTTCTTCTATGGCGACCAATTTGTCCAGGTAGTAGCCGGCCAGCTCCGTTCTCTTGCGGTTGAAGTCCTGCAAGCGCTCGAATTGCGAAATTCCCAAAGCAGCGGATAGATCCGTCAAATTATATTTGAAGCCAGGCTCCAATACCTCTGCCTGGGGCGAGCGTCCCTGGGCGTTCCGGTCATAGGCGTCTACGCCAAGACCGTGAAATCTAAGGCAGCGAATACGTCTTAGCAGCGCCTCATCCTCGGAACAGAACATGCCACCTTCCCCGGTGGTGATATTTTTAATCGGATGAAAGGAAAAAATCGTAGTTCCCTGCCGCCCGACCGGCACTTCTTTATAAACCGATCCCAGGGCATGGGCGGCATCTTCGACGAGGGCAATGTTGCGGTTTGCAGCTAACTGGCGCATCGGTTCGAGATCTGCCACCGCACCCGCAAAATGGACCGGCACAATTAAGCGTGTACGGTCGTTCACGCAGGGGTTAATCATTTCGGCCGAAGTCATCAGGGTGTCCCGGTTGACATCCACAAATACCGGTTTGGCCCCGCTGAGGACAATCAGGTTGGCAGTAGAAACCCAAGTCATCGCGGGGGTGATGACTTCGTCGCCGGGACCAATGCCAAGGGCCTTTAGCAGCAGATGCATGGCGCCGGTGGCCGAGCTCAACGCCACCGCCCCCCGACAGCCGGGATATTCGCAAAATTTTTGCTCCAATTCGGCATTCTTCTTTCCGGTGGTTATCCAGCCGGAGATCAGGACCTCGGTAACAGCACGAATGTCATCGGCATCTATGGTCGGTTTTGAAAAAGGTAAAAACTCACTTCGCATGGTTTCTCCGCGCTCCCGGCCGTCAAATCGGGAACCGTAACATTTGGCAATATTTTTAACTTCTTTGAATTAGGGTCATTCTTATGCAAACTTTTTTTGTAGGCCACATGGTCCCAGTGAAATAAAGATGAACTTTCACGGGGTAAAAATGATGAAATAGTGGGCACGAAGTGAAGCTTTAGCGCTCTGATGGAATAATATTTTTTTAAAAGATATTATCTATTTTTAATTTTATCGTCAAGACGGAATTTGCAATACAGGGTCGGTTTGAAAGATGAACATCCTTTTTTAGCTCCTCCCGTACAAAAACAATTGGGCGCTTATGGGCGAGGCCTCTAACCTGGGGTTTATTACCCTGGCTGTAGCTTTTTGTTGGTTCTTTTGTATTTTTCTAATTTTATCTGACGATAACGATCAACCCTTTATCAAAAGCATACGACCGTCCAATTTTCTTCCGGTCAATGTGTGGCAGCAGCTCCTCAAATGCCTGTTGCGTCGTCACAATACCTCGGATTTTCGGATCATTTGCAAGCTCTACTAAATTATCCGAACAGCGCAAACGCTCATTATAGTAAAACCCTACACCCCATCTGGAATCACTTGAACATGGATGAAACGCTATCTCCGCTGATGAGATGTCCATAGCAAGCAGCGTCTGGTAGATTCCGTAGTGAGCATCGGTTTTTTCATCCCGGATGCCATCCCCGACTTCAATCGATAATAACAGCACAATGAAACTGATAAAAAAGCCGGTGACTTTAAGCGGCAGGTATGTCCAGGCAAGGATGAAAGCAACCAACAAAGCAGCCACGTAAGGCAATGGCTTTATAAGTGAAATATCTGAATAATAGGCGTAAATAAAAGACAACGGCAGGCTGAGCATCGCCATGCCAAAAAAGACATTGTTTACCCAGTGCAACACTTTGCCCAAAACACGGGCATGCTTTTTCAGATAAAACTGAAATGACCATGCACTCACAAGAGCGCAAGGTATGAATATAGGAAGCAGGTAGCGGTGGTTTTTTGCTGGCGTTAAATGCAACATCGCCAAATAGACCGTAATCCAGACCAGGGGAAATACCAATGCACGACTTTCCGGAATCTCTTTGCGATATTTGAAAAAAGCCCATATCCCCATAAATAAAAATGGAGCAGCAGGGAAGAACTTGGACGGAAACTCCTTAAAATAATGGAAAAACCCCTTCTGCCTCGTCATTATTTTGGTTTGATCCAGAAGTGTCCAGTAAGCTGAAAAGTCAGGATGATTCATAAGCGATACCGCCCAGGGCAGTATGGGCAACGCCAGAACGGGGCTTGTTGCCAGAAGGAGGAGGGGCGAAACTTTGCGTTCATCGTTTTTTGAAACGCTTACCATGACACTGTAGGGGATAATCACGATCAGGGTGGACAGCGCAATGAAGGCTTTGTCCATGAAGGCACATCCGCTGGCAAGCCAGTAGGCCATATACCAAAGTGCTTTACGGCGATTGCTCGTTGCCTCAAGTCCGCAGTAAAAAAATATAAGCGCCAACGAAAAAAATACAGCAAACTCCATATCTATTCTCGTCCGGCGCGCCCACCAGAAATAGCCGTAGGAAGAAAGCAGCATAAGGGCGGCTAAGAACCCCACCTCTGAGTTTTGAAAAATCTTACGCCCGAAAAAGAATGCCATTAGGATACCTGTCAGGGCCGCCATCGCCGCAGGAAAGCGGGCTGCAAAAGGGGTAACCCCCAAAATTTTATACGTTGCGGCGATCAACCAGAAATGAAGAGGGGGTTTATCGACATAGATTTCCCCTTGATTACGTAACATAGTCCAATCGTTAAATTCCAAAATTTCTCTGGCAATCTCGGCATAACGGATATAATCTTTTTTTTCGACCGACCGCCCGCCCAAGTTGAAAAAAATGGCGAAACATCCAAATAAAATAAGGAAAACGAGTAGATATCTGGTTGAAAACGATGAGACCAAACGATTGGTAGAGTTGTCAGATTGATCAAACATAGGATTATATTACCCATGGTTTAAAACAGCGAAACAATTCCTTCAGTGATAGTGGTGAGCATTTTATAGATACCATCACCCAAGAACGACAGGTCTTTTTGAGCATTGATCCAAAACGGCAGCAACACGATAGGTTTGACTTCGAAACCATTACTGTGCCGGCTGTAAGGAATTACAAATAATGAACACTATTCACAGGGGTACTACCTGACCTTCAGCATGCGAACGCATGGCTGCTTCCACCACTTTCATGGAATCGGTCCCCGCCTGAGCATCAGCTCTTGGTTTGGAGCCACTGCTCACACAACTTAAAAATTCCTGTAATTCGATAAAAAGAGGCTCGGTCAGAGAAATCTCTTTATTGATGATTTCGCTACTGACCGTTTTCCAGGTATCCTTGTCAAGTATATGTTGATTACGATAAATCTTCACTTTATCCTGGGCGGAAGCGAAATCACAGGCCAATGTCGCCTTTTCGCCGGTGATGATAATCATCCGTTTTTTTTCGGGCGAGAAATAATTCGCCTCCACCACAGCCGGGATCCCATTATAATCCATCCAGATCCAGGACATATCATCCATGCCTCTGGCCAGCAAATCTTCACAGCGAGCCAGTACTTTTTGAGGAGTCCCTTCCATCAGATAGTTAAAAAAATCGATAAAATGAATGGCATCTGAAATAGTAACTCCACCGTCCATGCGCGGGCGTTTAAATCCTGAAAAATTTCCTGACAGTGACTTAATGGCCCCCATTTGGCCGGAGGCCATGTATTCCTTGATGAATTCCGTTGCCGGATCATAGCGAAAAATATGACCGACCTGCAGAACACCATCTTGTTGAGATGCCAGGGTCGTCAGTTCGCCGGCTTCTGACGCGGTCTCAGCCATGGGTTTTTCAATGAAGACCGATTTGCCTTTTTCAAGCAATTCTTTGCATAGAGGAAAATGTGTGGAAGCAGGTGTAACCACATCAACCGCTGAAACAAATTCCAGAAAATCTTTATAATTATCTGTGATATGATCTTGCGCAATCCTCTCATCAAGGCATTTTTTTCTTCCTGACTCGGAAATTTCGGCGACATACAGATCAACCTGAAGATTGGACAGAACCCGCAGATGATTTGTTCCCCACCGTCCTGTTCCGATTAGCATGATTTTCATATTATGACACTTTCTTTATTAACCCGTGCTGGATTTTACTGCCTTCAGTTTCTGAGCTATGATTTGTGCCAGAGGCGAGAGTCGAAAAAATAATCTAATTATGAGAATAAGGATGACCCAAAGAGATGACGCGATTGACACTCGTAAGACAAAGCCGTCCTGCAAACTGCTGCCAAAAAGGGCGAAGATTATCGTTTCGGGTAACAAGCCAATTATCGAGCCCAATAGAAAAATGCCCAGAGAAACAGATGTCAGACCGATTAACAGGTTGATTAGAAGGCTGGTCAATGGTAACTGACGCATGATGATTACCAGCAAAAATCCATCTGTTTTCGTATGATCTTCGATTACCTTTAAATATCCACCAACTTTCTGTTTAAACAATGGTCTTCCCAACCATTTTGTCAGCAAAAAAATAATCATGGATCCCAACAATGCAGATAACAGTGCCAGCAAAATGCCCCCGAAAAGGCCGAATACCAACCCGCCCAGGATGCTAACCACCGATCTCGGAGTCCCTAAAATTATCAGTAAAGCCCCCCCAACAAAGAAGACCAGCGGCGCCAGTCCTCTGAATTCGTGTAGATTCTGTTGCAACATCTCAATATTTGAAATCTTCAGATATGCTCCGAGCGGGGAAAAGCGAACTATTGTAAGTACGGTGACGAGAAGAGTGACCATTAAAATGGCTTTAAATAGATTTTTCCGATATTCTTCATTTTGCATCGATGTTTCTGCCGCATTTTCTGCAGTTTTGGGTCCTTGGTCAATGATTTTCACGACGTCGACACCTTATCTTCCAACGAAAACCGCTTAGTGGGAAAACACCGTTTACGCCACCACAAAATGGCAAAGCAATCAACCAGCCCCCGGAACATGCGATTTCCGATGCCGTATTTAGATTTCCCCCGGGTTCTGGGCCGATGATTAACAGGAATTTCGACCACGGCAAATCCTTGCAGCCGCAATAACGTGGGAAGGAAACGGTGCATACCGTTAAAGATGGGAATCTCTCGCAGCGCTTCTCTTCTTAGCGCCCGAAAAGTGCACCCGGCATCGGAAATGGTGTCCCGGGTCACCCCGTCACGAAATCCATTGGCAACCTTGGAAGAGATCCGTTTCACCCAATCATCTTCGCGCTGTTGGCGAACCCCGCACACAGCATCCACATTTTTAGCTGCTTCCAGCAATGCGGGAATGTCAGCTGGATCATTTTGTTGATCTGCATCCATGGTAACAATCCAATCGCCGCGGGCATGGAAAAATCCTGTTGCCTGGCCGGCACTCTCGCCGCAATTAATCCTATGGGCAAAAACCCTGAGTTCTGAATACTTCTTTTTCAGCTCCTGCAGCACGGTAAAACTTTTGTCCGAACTGGCGTCATCCACGCAGATGACCTCAAAATTGGAGCCGATATCATTTAAAAGTGGAAAAAGTTCATCCAGCAACGGTTCCAGATTATCTTCCTCGTTGTACACCGGAATGACGACAGATAAAGTTGGATCTGATTGCGCCATATCATTGTCCTATTTTTAAGATTCCAGGAATTGACCAATGGCATTTGCCACGATTTTAATTTCGTCAGGGGTTATTTTCGAAAACATCGGCAGGGAAAGAACTTCCTGACAGGCCGCCTCGGCTTCGGGCAGCGAGCCTCGGGGCAATCCCAGATAATTGTACACCGGCTGCAAATGCAGAGGCAGCGGATAATGAAAGCCAGTTTTAATCCCGCGCTCATTGAGAAAGGCGGCCAGTTTGTCCCGGTAAGTATATCGAATGACGTAGACGTGCCAGATGGCTTCACAATCCGCAGGCACCTGGGACCGAATGATTTCGTCATAAGGTTGTAAAAGCTCGTCGTAAAGAGCGGCTGCCTTGCGCCTTTCCTGGTTCCACTGGTCTAAATGCTGCAGGCAGATGGAAAGCTGGGCGGCTTTAAAAGTGTCCAGCCTGCTGTTGGTTCCCTTTAAAATATGAGCATATTTCTCCTCCCTGCCGTGGTTCGCCAGCATTCGTACCTTTTTGATCAGTTCGGTGTCTGCGGAAGCAACCGCCCCCCCGTCGCCGAAAGTTCCCAGATTCTTGGAAGGAAAAAAGCTATAACAGCCGGCTTTGCCAAAGGTGCCGACCCGCTTTCCTTTATAGCCGGCCCCCTGGGCCTGGGCAACATCCTCGACGATAAAAAGATTATGTTTCTCAGCCAGCCGGCTAAAGGCGTCCATGTCAGCGGGAATTCCATAGAGATGCACCGGCATGATGGCTTTCGTCTTCGGTGTTATGGCTCGCTCCGCCGCCTGTGGATCGAGATTGAAATATCCGGGTGTTATATCAGCAAACACCACATCGGCTCCGGTGCCATTGATGGCTTCACTGGTCGGAAACGCCGTGTTGGGGACCGTAATGACTTCATCGCCCGGCCCAACTCCAAGCGCTTGCAAAGTCAGGGTGATCGCATTGGTGCAGTTGGACACAGTGCAAACTTCCGGCAATCCCAGCCAGTCGGCCATTTGTTTTTCGAATGCTTTTACTTCAGGCCCATTAATAAAAGCGCACCTTTCAATAACACTGTTCATGGCAATCTGAATTTCAGGCATCAGCGGCTTGAACTGGCGATTTAAATCAACAAAGGGAACGTTCATGGATTCTCTCCTCATTTTTCCAGCACTTTTTGCTCTTTTATTGAATCTTGGAGGTCGACCTATCGAATGTACAGATTACCCTGATTTATTAGCTACGGAATCTGTTTGGCAAATTGACGGCTTTGAGGTGCTTTCGTAGTGCACATATCATACCGAGCAAGATGACCAGTAACCCTGCATTCGCCTCCAAAGCCCCGGTGCGGTTTTCCACCATCCACGGATAGACGTCGCTTATTGCACGCCTTTCCAGTAAATCTTCGAAGTCGACGCTTCTATCTACCTTGATTATGCGCTCGGAAATTAATTTTTTAAAAACCAATCAACAGTTGAATTATAATTTGATGCCCAAGAATAAACGAGAAACTTAACGAGAACATTATCCGAACATTATTAAATGGTAATATTTCCATAATTGAAATATAATTCTTTTTTGTTAAAATTTATTATAGTCTAATGGTTTGATGCTATAAGGAAATTGGTGTAAGTTTGGGTCTTAATGTAAAATTGCGAGCAAAAACGTTCAATAAGGAGCAGGCCATGCGGCTGTTACTAGTTGAAGACGATAAAAAGATTGCTCTGTTTGTCGGCACCGGCCTGAAAGAGGCCGGTTTTGCCGTGGATCATGTCAGTGACGGTCAGGACGGTTTGCACCTGGCACTGTCTGAACCCTATGACATCGCGGTGATTGACTTGATGTTGCCCACGGTCGATGGATTGACGATAATCAGACAGATACGAGACAACCAGATCAACATTCCTGTGCTGATTTTAAGCGCCAAACGCTCTGTGGTCGAACGGGTAGAAGGGCTGAAGGCCGGCAGCGACGATTATCTGACAAAACCCTTTGCCTTTTCAGAGCTCCTCGCCCGGGTCCAGGCCCTGATCCGAAGATCGACCCAGGCCACCTCTCCTGCAGTGCTTACCGTTGCCGACCTGACCTTACATATCCAATCCCGCAAAGTGCAAAGGGGCGGTCTGGAAATAGACCTGCAGCCCCTTGAATTCTCCCTGCTTGAGTATTTGATGCGCAACGCCGACCAGGTGGTTTCAAAAACCATGATTATGGAACATGTCTGGGACTACAATTTTAACCCCCAGACGAATGTTGTGGAAGCACGTGTCTGTTACTTACGGGAAAAAATCGATAAAAACTTTGATACAAAGCTGATTCATACGGTTCGCGGTGTGGGATATGTCCTTAAAGAAGATGCTTAAACTGAAAAACACCTTGCTCTTTCGGCTGACACTTTTGTATGCCGTCGCTTTTATATTTTTATCGGGAATTACCTTTCTCGTTTTTTATTACCACTTGTACTCGGTTACCATGGATGGGTTGAAGGGTGAATTGCTGGAAAAAGTCGAATGGTATTCTGCCAAAATGGCGAAAAAGGGTTTGTCCGAAACCAAGGCGGCTCTGGCCCGTGAGGCTGAAGCTGAAGATCCCCACGAAGAGTTTTTTCGACTCTTTACCTCCAGTGGCGCCATTGTTTTTTCAACCAACCTGGGATCCTGGGGAAACATTGAGCAGCATGCCATCCTGACGAAGTTGCCGGATTCCGCCACCGGTTATATACTGCAAAAATACAGCATTCCGGACCGGAATTTTGAAGCCTTGATCATATCGGCCATCATCGGACCGGATACGGTTCTTCAAATTGGGGAATCCTTCAAGGACACGGAAGAATACTTAGCGGTTTTCCGAAATTTGTTTTTTGTCCTGCTGTGCATTCTGATACTTGCCTCGGCGGCAATCGGCTGGTTTGTGGCCCGACGGGCCCTGAGCGACATGCAGCAGGTAACGCAGACCGCTGCAGAAATCAGCGAGGGAGATTACGACAAACGGGTCCGGCTTGAAGGACGGCTGGAAGAAATCAAACAGCTCGGCGGTGCGTTTAACCACATGCTGGACCGCATCCAGGCGTTGCTGGCCTCCATGAAAGAGATCAATGACAATATTGCCCATGATCTGAGAAGCCCCCTGGCACGTATCCGCGGTATTGCCGAAATGACCCTGCTGGGTGACAAGCCCATTGAAGATTACAAAAATATGGCCGTCAGCACCATGGAAGAATGCGACAGCCTGATTGAAATGATCAATACGATGCTGGACATCACGGAAGCTGAAGCCGGTGTCAACGGAACAAAAATTGAAGAATTTGACTTGGTTCGACTGACAACCGATGCCTGTGCATTTTTCCAGCCCCTTGCCGAAGAAAAACAAATCGAGTTGAAGATTGAACTTCCGGAAGCGCTGTCGTTTCGAGGCGCCCGGAAAAAGATGCAGCGTATCGTCACCAACCTGCTGGAAAATGCCATCAAATATACTCCGGCGGGCGGTACCGTTACCGTTATGGCGGCAGCCCGTGGCGACAGCGTGGAGATCATTTTCAGAGACAAGGGAATCGGTATCGCTGAAACCGATCTGCCGCACATATTTGAACGGTTTTACCGTGGCGACCGCAGCCGTGCCGGGAGCGGCGTCGGTCTCGGTCTCAGTTTGGTAAAAGCCTATACGGAATCGATGAGCGGCATTATCCGGGTGGAAAGCTGCATCCATCGGGGGAGCACGTTTACCGTCAGTTTTGTTCAAAAAAGCATTTAAAAGTCGCCGGTTTGATCATTATCGCGATGATTTCTAAATCCGCATATCTTTTTGCCTGATCTAAAAAAACTTCTGCAGTTCGTTTTTTCATAAAAGATCCGGTATGGTGCCGCCGGAACGATGCTGAATCACCATTGACGGGAGAGCTTAATGACAGCGCGCAATTCCAACCGTTTATTGATCCTGGCTTTGATCCTCATCACCTGCATTTCATTTTCCGGTATTTTTTCCCGCAGCCTCTGGAAACGCGATGAGATCCGGGTGGCGGAAATCGGAAGAGAAATGTGGCTCAACCACCAATACGCCATGCCAACTCTCAACCGGCAGCCCTTCCTGGAAAAGCCCCCCCTCTATTGGTGGTGATGACCCTGGTGGTACGCCGTGATTTCAGGGAATTCAAACGGGCACTGCCCCAGGCGGGTGTGGCGCTGCTTGTCTTTCTGGCGGTTGTGCTTCCCTGGATCGTCAACCTGAACACAGTCGGCGGCTGGCCGGCTACAAAGTCAATGAAGCCGTGCGGGCCATGATTCCATTCGACACCGGCAGATACATCCAGACATTTGAAGATCCGACCGGGTTGTCGCGGTTTCTTGAAGCCCATCCCGGAGCCCTGGTTATCACCCTGGAACGTAGGATCAAAGACCTGCCTGCTGCGCTTCGAAGTCGACTCAAGCTGATAACCGAGCAGATGTATTCACGCTCTTCTAAAGTTCAGCTGTATGAAAATATGACTTCATCCTAACCCACGGGGAACCCGTTGCAGCCCGGCGCAAGTTTCGGTTTATCGGAGAATTGACGATTGAAGCAGGCGCCTCGATGGTACGGTCCATATTTCCGGTCCCCCGATGTGTTTGATTTCGTTTCCCCGGTAGATGTCTCTCTCCCCCTCTGCCATTGGTTTCCCAAGGCTGGATACAATTTCTTTCAGCACCCGCATATCCTTGTTCACCACCGCATGGCGCGATTGGATCTCCAAGCCGAAAAAACCGGCCTGGGTTTTAAGTAGAATATCCAGCTCCATACCGCGTTTACATTCTCAAATCATAATATCCGTGTAATCTTCCGGTAACCTTTGTCGGGTATACTCACAATTGTCTTCGGCAAGCCGTCTGCCTACAGCCATTGAAAACGGAACATTATTGGGTGACCACCGTGGGCCGGACGCTGTCTTTTTTAACCGGACGCTTTAAATTGTGGAGCGTCCCCAAACTATCGTGAAAGGAGGTTGTTATGTTTTTTCAACGCGTTGAAGAAAAATCCGGAAGTTTCATATTTAGAGTGACCGTGGCTTTTTGCGTGATATTGTTCGTTGTCGTTCTGGGCCCCGGCTTGCTCGATATGGGCAGCAGCCAGGCGCTGGCCAAGAAAAAAGGCAAGAAAATCTGCGATGCAACCGCCCGGGTAGCTTTCAAGGCCTGTCAAAACGAAATAGCGGATGATTACTCGATCGCGGTGGGAAACTGCATAAACCTGTCGGTTGCAGATGAGCGCACCGACTGCCTCGATGATGCCAAGGCTGACTGGAAAGACGCCAGGGGAGAGTGCCGGGATCAAAAGGAAGCGCGGCTGGAGGTTTGCCAGGAGTTGGGCCAGGCCGCCTATGATCCGCAGTTGGATCCGGACGATTTTGTTGATCCGCTTACAATAACCAGTGACACAGCAAATCCATACTTCACGCTGGTACCGGGAACCGTATGGAATTATGAAGCCGGTGATGCCGGAGGAACGGTTATCGAAAATATCAGGGTGGAAGTCCTCAGCGAGACCAAACTAATCGAGTATCCGGCAGAATCAGGCGATTTCTTCAATTGCATCGTTGTCAGTGACGTAGTGACCGACGCAGAAACCCACGAGGTGATCGAGGACACCAAAGACTGGTATGCCCAAGACTTGGACGGCAACGTCTGGTACATGGGTGAGATCGCCCAGGAATTCGAAGACGGCGAACTGGTGGGCATCGAAGGTTCCTGGACGGCCGGTAAAGACTTTTCCAAGCCGGGGATTCTCGTGGAATCCGATCCCCAGCCGGATGACATTTACCGCCAGGAATTTGCCCTGGGCGATGCCGAAGATTTGTCCGCAGTCATCAGCCGCAATGAGGCGGCGGTGGCCGTGCCGGCAGGAAAATGGAGTGATGATGTGCTGAAAACGAAAGACTTTACTCCCATCGAGCCGGATGTCTTTGAATACAAGTATTACGTTCCAGGCGTCGGCTGTGTCCTCGAAGAAAATCCCGATACCGGCGAGCGGGTGGAACTTATTTCGGTAACACCTTAACCGGAATAGCGGGTCGGTCACCGGATCGGCGGGCGCGGTTGGATTCATGACCCGCCCGCCTGGTCCTTAACACTGAGGTGAATTCAGGGAAAAGCGACATGATGAAAGCCCGGCAAGAAAAAATAGGATTCTTCGACATCAAAGCCCTTTTTTGTGAGTTCGTATCAAAAAATCGCCGCCGGCTGAACGCCGCCCTTTTCCTGCTGGGCGCTTCTGTGATGGTTATACCTGTATTTTTCCGTGGTGATTGCGCTCGGGCGCATGCACCGGGATTCCGAAATGATTGCGCTGTCATCGTGTGGAATTGGAGGTGCCCGGATATTGAGAGCCGTTTTTGGCTTTGCCTTGATTATCACTATGCTGGTCGCGGCGTTGTCGATTTTCGTCCGGCCGTGGGCCTATAAAAAAGTTTACGGATTGAAAGCACAGGCCAAAAATGACTTCGACATTTCCCGCATGGAAGCCGGCAATTTTTATGAAATCGAGTCCGCCCATCTTGTTATTTTTGCTGGAAAAGTAGATCACAAGCACAACCGGGTCGAAAAAGTTTTCATTCGCAAAAAAGAAAATCAGAACCAGCAGGTCATTTTTGCCAATCAGGTTTACCAGCGAACCGAGTCAGGGACCGGCAGACGGGTATTGCTGTTGAAAAACGGGTATGTTTACGAGTTTACCCGCAGCGGGCAAGAAGCTAAAACCATCCGATTTGATAAGGCGACCTATTTGTTGTCGCCCACGGCATCGGTTCCGCTGAGATACCGGCGCAAGACGGCCTCCATCCGGCACCTGGCCGATTCTCATAAACTTGAGGACGTGGCGGAATTGCATTGGCGTCTGTCCACGCCGTTTACCACCATTCTTTTGGCCTTACTTGCCGTTCCCTTGAGCCGAACCACGCCGCGCCGGGGAAAATACGTCAAACTGGTGGCTGCTGTTTTAATTTTTGCGGTTTATTATAATATTCTTGTTGTCGTCAGAAGCTGGGTGGAAAAAGGGGTGTTGCCTGCTGTCCCGAAAATCTGGTGGATCCAGGGGTTCATGGCGGGATTTATACTGGTTTTGCTATGGAAGTCGGGGGAAGTTTTCCAGCACAGCACCGTAAAAAAAGGGTTGCAACCCTAAGGGTTGTCCATAAGCTAGTGCGACAGCGGATAGGCTGTTCGGACAACTTCACCGAGCTTCTAAATGATGACGACATCAACCCGCGTCCAGGCACCCGGTTCGCTTTCAATGTTCACACGGCCGCCGTGAAGTTCGATAATCCGGCGTACGATAGTCAACCCGAGACCCGACCCGCCGTATTGGGATGACCGCGATTTTTCCACCCGGTAAAACTGCTCAAACACGCGGTCGATATCCGCCCGGGGGATGCCCGCTCCGGTGTTGAACAGCGAGATGCGGGTTGCGTTGTTTTCCTGTGACACCTCAAGTTTTATCTGTCCCCCTTGCCGGTTGTATTTGACCGCATTGTCCACCAGGTTGATCAGTACCCGTTGCAGGGCATCCCGGTCGCCTGTAATTTCGAGCGCCGGGGCCATCTTCACCGTGACTTCGATGCTCTGGGTGGCAAAAATTACCTCATATTCGGCAAAAACCGATTTTACCAGATCCGACAGATTGAATCTTTGAAAATTCAGGGTTTCTTTCAACTCCAGCGCCGAAAGATCCAGCAAATTTTTCACCAGTCGGCCCATGCGGCGCAGGACGTCGGTTTGCCGTATCAGCCGGTATTTAAACGCTTGCGGCAAATCCGGGCGTTGCACGGCCTCTTCCAGGGACAGCAGCAGCAGCGTGACGGGGCTTTTCAGCTCGTGGGCCGCATCAGCGATAAACTGTTTCTGCTTATCAAAGGAGTATTGCAGCCGATCAAACATGCGGTTTAAGGAATCAGAAAGTTCGTAGAGCTCATCATGGTTTTTGCCGGTCGGTATCCGCTGGTTCAATGATTTCTCGTTTATTTCCCGAACCCTTCGGTTTATGATGCTGACCGGCTTTAATATCTTGCCGGCTGCCATGTAACTGAGGCCCAGCAGCAGCAGCAAGGCAGCCGCCAGGCCGGTAACCATTCCTTGAACGAGATCAATGGTTTCTTCGTCCAGTTTTTCAATTGGTTTTCCGATCTGGATAAGATATGGCCTGCTTTTCACCGTAATCCTTGAAGTTTTGACTCTAAACGTCACCTCGTTGCGGGCATCCTGTTCCAGGTTAATGCGGTCTTTGGGAATGATTGTTCGGACGATGTAGCCGTGTTTCTTTTTATTGTACAGGGGAAGCTCGGTGTAGGCCGTCAGTGCACTTTGGAATAGAACGTTTAAGTGATCATCGAATAATTTAATCCAATATTTGTGCGGCTCTACCGGCAGCGTTTCGGCCGGCAGGTCCGCCTTACGTTGGCGGGTTGAATCGGTCAGGTGCGCCACCATGCGGGCGACGGTATCCAGCTCGCTGTCGATCAGGCGGTAGGGCTGTTCGAGCATTTCATAAAAAACGATGATCGAAAAGAGCAGGCCGGCCAAAAAGCCGGTTGCGGTAATCCATAAACTGATTTTATAGCGGATTTTCATGGGCGGCTGTCCTCTATGATAAACCCGATGCCACGAATGGTCCGGATGATTGATTTGCCGCCGCCGGCATCACCGAGTTTACGCCGCAGGTTTTTGATATGAACGTCGATAAAATTTGACATGGTAAAAGGGTCAAACTCATCGCCCCAGACATGTTCGGCCAGGGTAAAGCGCGAAACCGCCCGGTTTTTGTTGTATAAAAGAAATTCAAGGATCGAAAATTCTTTGGGGGTCAGTTCCACCTTCCGGTCCTGGTTGCGAACTTCCCGCAGTTTGGTGTCCAATGTGATATTTGCAACCGTTAAGGCCGCTTCGCCGGACTCCCCGGTGCGCCTGAGCACCGAGCGTATTCGGGCCAGCAGTTCCGCCATGGAAAAGGGTTTGGCCAGGTAATCATCGGCACCGTAGTCAAGTCCTTTGATTTTGTCCTCCACCGCGCCTCTGGCCGTCAGCATGATCACCGGGATGCTGATTTTTGCCCGCCGGATTTCTTTTAAAACAGACAGCCCATCGATTTTGGGGAGCATGATGTCGAGCAGAATCAGGTCATAGGTCCCGTCAAATACCCGGTCCAGCGCTGCTTCACCATCGGCGGCCGTATCCACATCGTACTTCTGACGGGCAAGGATCTGCTGAAGCTGCGATAACAGCTCCGGTTCATCATCTACCAGTAAAATTCTCATGGAGGCCTCCATTAAGGCTTGAATTTGAGCAGCACAAATTTTTTGCTGCCCACCGGTTCAATGGCCGCAATTTTGTAACGGGTCAGCGGCATGACTTTTTCCAGCCTTTCCAGGTGCTTCTTTCGTAAAATAATCAGATCGTAGCGCGGCAGGTGTTTTTTTATCTGCTCATCGGTGACCACGGGAATTTTGGCACGCTTCAAGTAAAAATTCCACCCGTTGTCAAATCGCCGGCCGTAAAAGGCGATGGAACCGCCGGCAGGCAGGATGGACTCAATTGTCTCGGAAGCGTGCCGGGCTGATTTTACCCGGTCTATATGGGATATATAATACAGCTGCAGGATCCCGAAGGCTGTCAGCAGGGTCAGGGCGATCAGGTTGCAGGCCGTCCGGTGCTGTTTTGCTTGCAACTGTTTTAGCGCCTGCCGGATGAGGACAGCGGCCAGAATTCCCAGCCCGTACAGACCCCACAGTCGCCAGTCGCCAATGGTAAACGGAAAGATGGCCAATACCGGGAATTTGCTTTTTAAAAAGGGGGCCACCGCCGGAAAAATCAGCAGCAGCAGAAAAATGGCCAGGATCAGGATGGCACAGATGCGCAGCCAGAGCGTGGTGTCCCGACGGGTGGTCCATATGGCCACAATATGGGCCATCACCAGACTGAATACCGGGAAAAGCGGCAGCAGGTAACGTTCGCGTTTGCCCGAGATAAAGGTGAAAAATACGAAGGTCGTGCAAAACCATAAACCAAATAGCAGCAACGCCCGGTGTTTGTCCTTGATGATTTTCTTTATCACCGAAAACTACCCCAGCAGGGCGATAAACCAGGGCAAGGCGTTGGGCGGGAAATTTAAAAAATAATAAAAAAAGGATCGTCGATGATGGTGGGTTTTTATGGCACGGCCGAATTGCTGCTGAAATAAAATAGTGCGAGTATATTCTTTACCGCCGGCAATACAGGCCGGAATGACCCATAGCGCAGCAATGACCAGCGCGATCAGGGGCCCCCAGGCCAGGTGCGCAAACGACGCTTTTTCATGCCGCAAATGTTTGATGATTTCCCAGATGCCGAAAGTCAGCCAGGGGACTATCAATGCAACCGGACCCTTGGCAAGGATGCCGATCCCGCAGGCGCTATAGGCAAGAATTAAAAATTTTGCTTTTTGCTGCGTGTCCCATTTGAAAAAAAAGAACAGGCTCAGGGTGGTAAAAAACGTCAGCGTGGTATCGATGTTGCCGGTGGTCATTAAGAGGGTAAACAGGCTGGAGGTCATCAGGATCAGGGCAGCGGTCAGGCCGATTTTTTTGTCGCCGCTCATGGCGCCCAGTAAATAGGTCAACAGCAAGATGCCAAGGCTGGCAAAGGCCGACACCCACCGGCTGGCCGTTTCAAAGGAAAAAGCTTTTGAAGCCAAAATCGTCAACCAGAAAAAAAGGGGCGGTTTTTCCGCGTAAATTTCCCCATTCATGATGGGAACCAGGTAGGATTTGGCATGCGACATCTCCCAGGCCACCTGCAGGTAGCGCGGTTCATCCGGTGACCACAGGCCCCGGTTGCCGATAGGCAGCACCACAAAAAGAAGCCATAACAAAATGATAAAAATGATCGGATGCCGGTTAACAATTTTTTCCATGGGGACTCCCTATTTTAACTATACTTGTTGCGATTGCCATTCTGCAAAAAATTTATCCATGTAGATGAAATAAGCGGCGGCCAGGAAAAGAATTACAATGCCGGTATATAGGGTCCACTTGAATTTTGGCGATATTTGAAGGCCTCTGGCTCTGATCCAGGACATACAAAGTTTCTCCCAAATTAAAAAATGTGTCTGAACGTCTTTTATCTGCAACCGGAACCTGCAGTAAAGGTTTTTCATTAATGTTTTTGTCTGGGATAGGGCCTGTGATGCGCCTAACTTATACCGGCCCGCACACCGGCAAAAAGATCGGTTGATGCTCAGCCAGATTGCTTTATACATGCAAAAGACTCCAGAAAGGCGACACTGAAAACAAGGGCATACGCCAGTATGCTATAGTGGCTGACGGCGGTAAAAATGGAATTGGCAAATTGCTGCACGTTTTGCTCCGCAGGACTACAGAGACGATCCGTTTTTTCGTTTCACTTTGGTTGTCATCAGGTTTTGACTGAAGTGATATCCACATTGACTGCCGCAGGCCACCACTTCATCGATATCTTTTTGGTTGATAGGAAAAATCTTGCAGACCTGGGGGCGGCACTTCCCGTAAACCAGGCACCAGCCCCCACGGGCCAGCATGGGACAGGTAAAAAGCAGGTTGCAGCAGGTACCACATTGGCAGCATTTTCCTTTTCTGACCGCCAGTTGCCGATGCACATAGTTTTTTTTGAAGTACACCAGGTACATTCGTCTGAATTTTCCGGCCAGGTGAAGCACAAAACGCGATTTTCGCAAAAACCGTACCAGGGGAAAGACCCAATGGTCAAAAGCACCCGGCATGGTTCTGAAGGTCACGTGATTCATTTATTTTTCTCCCTCAATTTCTGTGTGCTGCAACTCCATTTTAACGGCCGGTCTGATCGCTTTCTGCCCCGGGGGGCAAGATATCACCATTGCGGCGCTGCTTTTTCCGGAACAAAAATTCCAAAAAAGCGTCAACGCTCAGGACCAGAATAAACAAACCCAGGATGATATATTTGAAATAAATTTTGCCAAGCGTCAATGCATACAATGCGGCGAGATTAAAATATCTTTTCAGCCCCGCGGTGGGGGACTTCAGGTTGATTTTGACCACCTCGGTCTGAACCCCGCGTCCGGATACCGAAACTTTCACGTAATGGTAAAAACGATGTTCAGGATCTTTGCCGACCAGCTCTGCGCCGGCACCACCGGTAATAACCGTATGCAGCCCATGAGGCTTGTAATTGTAGTACGCATGAATATGGGAGGCAAACAGGATGGTGACCTTGTACTTGACT
>JAJRVC010000354.1 GCA_024277475.1 Deltaproteobacteria bacterium | reverse complement strand
AGGTCAGAAATATCAGGCTCTGCCTTGAAAATAATACAAAGTGTGGAGTGATCTAAAGTTATAAGTGATCTAAAGTTAATGTATCACTTCGCTCTGTCGTTAATAAAAAAGATAGAATTCCTTAACTTTAGGCATTTTAGTTCACTTTAGCTCATTTTAGGCACTCGTATGTAATAAAACCAGCACTCCCTTTCAGGGAGGAACCAGTGCCGGGCCCTCTGGACCCGGGTATCTACTCTTCGTCCGGATTTAAATATTGCAGCATTCACCTGAACCCGATTAGGGCCGGCTTGGAGGTGGACTGCCGCGCTCGATTGGTGGCTGGCCAGTGCTATAGGCCATGCGGGATACCGAACGTGGGTGATCAGTGATGAACGCATCCCCGGGAGCAGCAAATTTGTCGAATTGGTGCTGAAGTCAGCCAATGAGACCTATGATGTTGATCCATTGCTGCATCCTAAGTGGGTTGGATTTATACGCATTGTCGTGTTAATCGAGGATGAACAGCTGGTGAAATATATCCTTAAGCATTTGGTCTTATTGAATGTCAGGCGAAAAAATTAATATTGACAATTAAGTCCGCTTTAATTATCTGAATGGTTATTGTTGTCGTTTAATTGACGTTTCAATACGTTGGGCTGCAGCTGAAGCCGATATACAGTTCACCGTTTTAGATTTATCCGCGCTGAAAAAGAAATATCTTATCTTTATCTTCGAATGAATCGATTTGAGAAAACATGTTTTCTCTGATAGAGGTCTGAATCTCTGCTAATATGAATGAACCGGCCATACAGGTAAAGAACGTCACTAAAATATTCGGGCACAATACGGATTTTTCCGTGACCGCCTTAGATGGGGTATCCCTGACTATCGAGGATAACGAATTCTTCACGCTGTTAGGGCCTTCGGGCTGCGGCAAGACGACGCTTTTGCGGCTGGTGGCCGGTTTTGAGTACCCCACGCAAGGGGAGATCATTTTGTTCGGCGAAAACCTTGAGGGATTGCCGCCCCAGGAACGCCCGGTCAACACGGTTTTTCAACACTACGCACTTTTCCCCCATATGTCCGTTGAAAAAAATGTGGGTTTTGGGCTGAAAATGCTTGGCCGTGAAGATAAGGAGATCAACAAGGTTTCTATGGAGATGCTCGATCTGGTGCAAATGAAAGAATTTGCCAATCGTCAACCGCATCAACTCTCAGGAGGACAACAGCAGCGAATTGCCCTGGCAAGAGCACTGGCATCGCGCCCCAAGGTGTTGCTGCTGGACGAGCCCCTGTCCGCACTGGATCTGAAGCTTCGCCAGGAGATGCGGGAAGAGCTTAAAACACTCCAGAGGGAAACCGGTATTACCTTTATTTTTGTCACCCATGACCAGGTGGAGGCGCTGACCATGAGCGACCGTATTGCCGTGATGACCATGGGAAGACTTCAGCAAACCGGAACACCGACCCAAATTTACGAACAACCTAGAAACCGCTTTGTGGCTGATTTCATAGGAGAATCCAACTTTGTTGAAGCCGTGGTTACGGAAGTTACCGGTGACCACGCCGTGTGCACCCTCGGAGAGAACCTGGCCCTGACGGTGAAACGCACCGCAGACATAGGGATCGATGACGGCGTGACCCTGGCCCTCAGACCGGAAAAGATTATTTTAGACACTCTGGATGCACGTGAAGAAGTGGATATGATCGGAACCGTGGAAAAGAGCATCTATCTCGGGACGGACTCCAGCTATCAGATTCGGCTGAACAAGACCGTCTGCTTGAGTGTCAGGGGCCAAAATTCCATATCAGGAGAGGCCCATTTTCAGATCAACGACAAAGTGACCCTCAAGGTAGTGCCCGGCGCAGCCCGTATACTGGTGGAAAAATGAAATTGCCGGCAAACCCAAACATCAGAAGAGCCCTCGGGTTGGGGCCGGTATTGGGAATCATCATTGTATTCATGATCATTCCTATCTGCATCATCGCGGTGTATTCATTCCTCGAAGCCAACCCATACGGCGGGGTTAGGCCCCACTGGACATTTGATGCCTACATTCAATTCTTGTTCGAGCGGGATTTCGACGATAACCTGGTATTGAACACGGCCTACCTGATGATTTTTTGGCGGTCGTTCGTCCTGGCGGTCGCGACGACCCTGCTGTGCCTCGTCATTGGTTTCCCTACGGCCTATTTCATGGCCATGCAGTCTCCGAAGAAAAGAAATCTACTGGTGTTCCTGGTCACCATTCCCTTCTGGACCAATTTACTCATTCGCACTTTTTGCTGGATACTGATGCTCAGGGACAACGGCATCGTCAATAATATTCTCATGGGATTGGGATTGATAACGGAGCCTCTCACCCTGCTTTACACCAACGGG
This sequence comes from Deltaproteobacteria bacterium, assembly GCA_024277475.1. Next base: position 2,455 of record JAJRVC010000354.1, on the reverse strand, counting down.
GCCATTCTGGTGGGGTTGATCTATACCTACATTCCCTTCATGGTACTGCCCCTTTATGCCACCATTGAAAAATTTGATCTGCGCCTACTGGAAGCGGCCCATGATCTTTACGCCAACCGCAGGCAGCTCATGCGCTGGGTGATATTGCCCCTGGCGACGCCGGGCATCATAGCCGGCAGCCTACTGGTGTTTATACCCAGTCTAGGCGCGTTTATCGCGCCGAACCTGCTCGGGGGGGGCAAGAAACTGATGATCGGCAGCATGATACAGCTCCAGTTTGCCTCCTCGCGAAACTGGCCGTTTGGGTCGGCGGCCGCCCTTATTCTGATGGGCTGCGTGCTCATCGCCATGCTGGGTTATGTCCTGGGACCCGCCGGAAAGATCGATATCGGAGAGCATGGATGATGAAAAGCGATCCTGTGTCAACCGCTGAAAGGTTCGGGGAAAAGTGAAAAAACGGATTCACAAGTTTGTGGTCGGCAGGTTTCCGGGATTCGGTGCCATCACATGGCTCTTTTTTTTCTATCTCTACGTTCCGATCTTAATTCTGGTGATATTTTCCTTTAATTCGGGCCGTTCGGCGACGATTTGGAACGGTTTCAGTCTGGAATGGTATGTTCACGCGTTCGCCAACGACGACATTCAGCGGGCGGCCATCAACAGCATCGTCGTGGCCATATCGGCCACGTTGATTGCAACGACGATGGCTACGTTTGCGGCCTTGATCATGGCGCGAAGCCAAAAGTTCAAAGGCCAGACAATCTCTTATGCCATTCTCATGCTGCCCCTGATCGTGCCGGAAATTGTTACAGCAGTGGCCACCCTCTCTTTTTTCTCGGCCGTAGGTTTGAAGCTAGGACTCGGGCGCGTTATCGTGGCCCACACGGTTTTCTGCATACCGTTTTCATTTTTGCCCATTCGTGCGAGACTCCAGGGCATGGATGACACACTGGAGCAGGCGGCTCAAGATCTTTACGCAAACGAATGGCAGACGTTTCGCCACGTGACGCTACCGCTGCTCCTGCCGGGCATCGTATCGGGCGCCATGCTTGCTTTCATCATCTCCATCGACGATTTTATCATCACACTGATGGTCGCCCAGGCCGGCATGACGACGCTACCGCTCTATATCTACGGCATGGTCCGCATGGGCATCACACCAGAAATCAATGCCGTGTCAACGGTCATGCTGGCCATATCGATTCTGTTCGTATCATTGTCTTATTCTGTGGGGAACCGCCGGTGACATGTTTCTTAGATATTTATTAAGGAAGTTTTTCCGGCCTTTTTCCGAGACCATCAAACACTGAGAAAGGAGAAAAAAATGAAAACACTGCGTATGATGTTGACCCTGTTGGTTATCGTGGCGTCTGGATCCGGGCCCGCTTTTGCCGAAGGCAAGCTGTTTCTTTACAACTGGACTGACTACACCTCCCCTGATCTGATCAAAAAATTCGAAAGCGAAACCGGAATAAAGGTCACCCTGGATACTTTCGACACTAACGAAACCCTGCTCGCAAAACTCAAAGCAGGCGGTGGCAGCGGGTATGATATCGTTGTACCCTCTCATAATTTTGTTCCCATCTTGATTCAGGAAGGCCTCCTTATGGCGATCAATGCCAGCAAGCTGAGAGGATATGAAAACATTACCGACGCTTTTAAGAGCCCCCCCTGGGACCCGGGAAATGTTTACTCCATTCCCTGGCAGAACGGCACTACCTCGTTTGACGTGGATACGGCCGTATACAGCGGCGACATCAACACCTATAAAATACTCTTTGAGCCACCGCCGGAGCTTCAGGGCAAGGTCGCCATGTTCAACTCTGCGGATGAGGTAATCCAAATGGCGCTAATCTACCTGGGGTTTCCACAGTGCAACGAAGATCCCGGACAGATGAAACAGGTACTCAATCTTCTGCTCAAACAGAAGCCTTATGTCAAGGTGTACAATTCCGACGGCATTCTGGAAAGGTTGGTTTCCGGTGATGTGGCTATTCACATGATTTGGAACGGTTACGCCATGCGAACCCGCAAACAAAAACACAGGATTCGATACGCCTACCCTGTTGAAGGCGTGGTGAGCTGGGCGGATAACCTCGTGGTCCCGAAAGACGCCGGAAACAAAACATCCGCCATCAAATTCATCGAATTCATGATGCAACCCGAAAACGCAGGGCTGCAGTCTAATTTTGCGCGCTATGCCAACGGCATCAAGGGAAGTGAGGCGTTCATGGATGACGAGCTGAAGAATGCTCCCGAGATGAAAGTGCCGGACGGAGTCAAATCCGTGTTCGCCATGTCCTGCTCTGAAAAATCCATCAAGCTGTACGACAAAGTATGGACGAAGCTCAAACAATAACCCATTGATTGAACCCAAACGTTGCAACATTGGAGTGAAATCAGTTTCTGCAAAGGAAGCGAGTATGATTACCGTTTTTTCAAAGGACCACCGTCT
>JAJRVC010000020.1 GCA_024277475.1 Deltaproteobacteria bacterium | reverse complement strand
GACACAGGCGAAGAAACCTTCCGCACGACGCTCTTGATGATCAGCAGCGGCAGTGTGTTGATCGGCGGTCCGCAGTATGAGGATGGAGTGCTGTTGCTGCGGATCGTGGCGGAGTTCTGAGTTCTGTGCAAGACAATTCTTTTGGGAGAAATGGAGTGACTGTCAAATGATCCAAAGAATTATTGTATCCTTATTGATATTATCACTTTGTCCATGCACCATAAATATAGTTAACGCACGAAAAGGAAAAGAAAAAAGGAATCTTAGAATATTAATCTCAAAAGAGATAGAAGGGGTAAACCTTAGTGGTGCCTATAAGCCCCAACTATTTATATCTAAAAAACCTGAAAAACTCTTATTTAAAAGTTTTCGCGAATCTATCGGAAGCGTTTTTCTATTAACAACAGATGACGACTATGACGTAAAGCTTGTTATTAATGTATCCAAATTTGACACATCTGAACCAAAACACCAAAAAATAATCAAATTAGCTGGAAAAGAATGTTTGATTATTATGTTTCTGTCACAGGCACAGTTTCTCTAAAATACTATCTCTTTAATCGCAACAATGACATTATTTTATCGGGCTCAAAATCTTATTCGTCCACCAGTACCGCTGGATATGACTATAACAGTCGTGACAAGCCGAAGGACACAGCAGAAAGGGCACGATACTATTCTGTCAAAGAAAGCATTGAAATATTAATGAACAAAATCATCTCTGAGATATCTTCCGACGAAAAATTATTAGTTTTTGAAAAGAATCTGTTAGAAAAAAACACCGAACCATCCAGATTGGCTATAGCTTGTCATTTCAATGATGATAACTCTCTTGTCCCTAACCTGGCCATTGACTCGGGCGAACAGTCTGTAGTCGATGTAATAATATCTAATAATGGTAAAGGCACAGCCTTTGATGTCAAGCTGGCGGTTCAGTCATTATATTACGGGCTTCAATTTCCGGATGAAATTGTCATCGGCGATATCCAACCCGGAGACTCGAAAAATGTTACGATTCCAGTGAATGCTGATTTGTCTTTATCTTCCGGCACTGCGTCCTTCTTGATCAATGCCCATGAAAAACGGGGTTACGACGCGCAACCGGTGGAATTTCAGATTCCTGCCAGAACGCTTAATGCCCCGGAATTTGATCTGGCATCCTGTGGTCAGAGTGATTCCACCGCTGGACTGGCAGCAGGTGACGGTGACAATGCCCTTGAAAACAACGAAACCATCGAACTGGCGCCGTTCATCAACAACAAGGGAGTCGGGGGTGGTATCGGAGTTAAGGTCACCCTCGATCAACTTTCTGACGGATTGGAAGTGATCAAGGGAGAGGACGACCTCGGCGCCCTCGCCCCCGGTTCCTCCGGTCGCGCAACCCTGGCCTATAAAATCCCCCGGACTTTTTCGGGTACGGAAATCAGCTACCGCGTAGTGGTCTCCGATGCCCGGGGACTGAAAACCGAACAGACCTATTCCTTTCCATTTCGCCCCCAGGCCCCAGCCCTGTCCTATACTTCCCAACTGGTCGATACCTCTCATCGCGAGGTACCTGCCCTGGAAAATGGCGGTGCTTATCTGCTGAATGTCACGCCGGGAAACCGAGGTGAGAATGTTGCCACCGGTGTTTCCATCGTGGCCCGCGGTGATTCGGGTAAGATATCAATCGGCGCTTTCCGCCCGGAGGTCGGCACCATTCCTGCAGGCGGCCGGGGACCAATTATCAGTATCCCTGTTGTCCTTTCCCGTTCGTTTGTGGAGAAAGACGTCCGGATCAGGGTGACCCTGAACCAGGATGATTTCCCGGGGTTGACAGACACCATTATTCTGCCGGTCATGGTCAAACAACCTGCCCTGGTGCAGGATGTGGCCCTGTTGAATGGGGTTAATATAAAAAGCGTGTCGCAGAATTTCTGGCCCCGATTCCGAGTGAGTGTCAACAACAACGGCAATCTCGATGCGGAAAATGTCCGGGTCGTATTTTCTTCCAAGAGGGCGGACATCCCGTATGAACAGGAAGAGGTCCTCGGCACGATTCGGGCAGGGGAAAGCCAGTACAAGGATTTTACTTTTTTTGTGCGCGGTGACGCAGCCATTGGTGAATTGCCGGTCTCGGTCCGGGTGGAGCAGGCAGAATTTGCCGGCCTGACTGAACCCTCCGTGTTCCAGGTAACCCGGCAGATCGCCATTGTCCAGAAGGTAGAGGCCATGGACAGCGGCCCCACCGTGGGGAGCGCCATCCCGTCCCGCTTGCCGGAGATTTATGTTAATTCACTAAATCAGAACTCAGAAACTTACAAGGAGTTGATCGACCTGCATGGATCACTCATCTCCTTTGGCCCTGGCAACGGGATCGAACAGCTTGAGGTCCTGCTGAACGGCGAACCGCTTACGGTCATCCCGGTCAACGAGGATATACGTTTCGGCCAGAATCGGCTGTCGAGAAAAACGGTTGACAATAAAGTCATCTTTGACGGCCAGGTGGCCCTGAAGCCGGGGGGCAACGAAATAACCATCCGGGGCCGGGATAGAAGCAACCTGACGGCTGAAAAGATTCTTCATGTTACCAGGAAGGCCAAACTCGGCAACATCTATGCCGTGGTTGTCGGGGTCAGCGAATTCGCCGACCCTACCTATAATCTCAAGTACGCAGCCAGCGACGCCGTCAAATTCCGCGATTTTCTGCGCTCCGAAATGGGCGGTAATCTGCCAGACAAGCGGGCGAAGCTGCTCACGGATTCCTCTGCCACCCGGGCGGCAATGATTGATGCATTCAGTAATTTCCTCGGCATGGCCACCAGGGATGATACGGTTGAGATATATATCGCCACCCATGGTGTGATTGCCCCGGACGGCATCCTCTATTTTCTGACCCGTAACAGTGATGTCAATAATCTCCGGGGCACCGCCTTATCCAATAATGAATTCATCGACATCGTCGCCAACAACATCCGGGCCGGACGTGTCCTTATTTACCTTGATGTCTGTCATGCCGGCATGAGTGATCTTTCCCCAAAGCTCTATGCCAAGCGCGGTATCGGGGTCTACGAAGTGAATAACAAGGTCGGAAGTCTGGCTGCAGAGATAAGCCGGCTGGCTGCAGATATGGGCAGTCGGACCACCGGAGTCAAGACTTTTTCCGCCTCCAGTGCCGACGGCTCGTCATTGGAAGATTCCAGCCAGGCAGGGGGCATATTCACTTACTACCTTTTAAACGGCCTCCATGGGGCAGCCAATGAAGACCAGGACGAATGGGTTACTATCGGTGAACTGGATACGTATGTCACCCGTGAGGTGATGGCTCACACCCTCGGGAAACAGAAACCCGAGGTCAAGGGACCCCTTGCGGACGAAATCCCGATTTCCAAGGTGCGATAGGAAAAGGTAGTAAAATCGCGGAGTGATAATTTCGGATAAGCTTTTTGGCGTCATTACTGCTTATTCAATCATTTGAATATGAAGTAGCTTTGAGTATATACGGCAGTATCCTGACTCTTTATAAAACATCAAAGATATTTCTGACAGATATCATCTTGATTCAGCCAAAAGGAGGATTCATTCATGCGAAGCCATCGAGCTACCGGTCAAAGCCTGAGCTGGCGGGCAGTTTGCTTTATACTGGTAATTTCTTTTTTTTCCTCTGTTACCCTTGTTGCCGCTTCGGTAAATAGCCCGGTAGGTGTCGCATCAACCGGCGGAACACGCGGCATCGGAGTTTTTGCCTTTGACAAGTAAACAGGCCAGAAGAAAGAGATCAGG
>JAJRVC010000353.1 GCA_024277475.1 Deltaproteobacteria bacterium | reverse complement strand
GCACAATTTAAGTCCTTAGCCAAATCAAACCCGGAAACACTTGCCGTGCAATTTGAAGCACACACCATGATCGTGACGACTGCAATGCCGTAAAACAGAATTCCGAGTATGACGATGAAGGAAATATTTTTCTTTGTAATATCCATATATTATTTTGTATTAGATTATTTTACCAACTTAAATATACCACAACGTAGGTAAAGTCAAGGATTTTGAAACAACAGATTTAAAATTTGGGTCTTTAAGGATGTTGCCTGAATCGAGTTCCAGTATTAAACTCTGCCACAAATGGAATCGATAAACTATTGATTATATAAAAGAATGTATTTTGTCTTTTTTAAAAAAGATTTTATGAAGCATTTCCTTCCTTCGACATTCGATATTCAATATTCGATATGCTGCGGTTCGCTGTTCCAGCTATATGTGGTTTCACATGAGGTATTTCTCCGGTCATCAACATTTTGATCCACACAACGCTCCCAGACAATCAGTTTTGATTTTAGGAACGTGGTTTGCCTCCCCGTTATCATGCGGCGGCATTACCTCGCTCCCCTGTGCTGATGCGCACAGCCTCATCAACGGGAATAACATAGATTTTTCCGTCACCACGAAGCCCGGTATGAGCTGTCTTTTCAATTGTTAATACAACCGTTTCCGCCAGCTCATCTTTGCAAAATATTTCCAACCTGGCAATAGCCTTATGACTATCGAATTTATCAAGCGACTTGTAATTGTGTCGCTGAATACCTCCACGGCCGAATCCGCGTGCATCAACAACAGTCATCCCGGTCAACCCCTCTACATGACTTAATGCCAGGCTGACCTCAGTCAGGCGATGGGATTTGATAAAGGCTTCGATCTTTTTCACAGCTTGGCCTCCTCGATAAATTCTATTCCGGCGACGTTGCCTCGCGCTCCTGCGGAATGGCAAACCACTTATAGAGGGCCGGAATTACCAACAGCGTAAGTAGCGTGGATGTTACGAGACCTCCGATCACGACCGTTGCAAGGGGTCTCTGAACCTCGCTGCCCGTGCCGGAAGATAAAACCATCGGCACCAGCCCAAGACCGGTCGTTGATGCCGTCATCAGCACCGGCCGCAGCCTCAAACAGGCTCCGTTGATACATGCCTCAGCCATTGAGATTCCTTCACGCAAAAGCTGGTTGATATAAGTTACGAGGACCATGCCATTCGCCAAGGCAATGCCAAACAAGGCAATGAATCCCACAGATGCCGGAACAGATAGGTTTTGCCCGGTAAACCATAGGGCCGTTACACCACCAACGAGCGCCAGCGGTATGTTCAGGAAAATAAGCAAAGCGTTTCTAAGGGAATTAAAGGTTGAGAAAAGAAGCAGGAATACAATTAAAAGCGTGATCGGAATAACCAGCGACAACCGTCTGTTGGCTTCCTGCTGCAACTCGAACTGACCGCCCCAGCTTACGAAGTACCCTGGCGGGAATTTCACATTTGCATCGATAGCCTGCTGAGCCTCGGCCACAAAAGACCCGATATCGCGGCCGCGCACATTACACTGGACAGTGATGAATCGCTGATTGTTTTCGCGGGTTATCTGCCGAGGACCCACAATTTCCTCGATTCTTGTCAGATTTTCCAGCGGTACCTTGGCTCCTCCGGGCGCGGGCACGAGGATATGCCCAATGGCTTCAGCAGAGTTCCGGTTTTCAGCAGTATATCGTACAAGGATATCAAACCGGGGGATTCCCTCAAAAATCTGCCCGGCCTTTTCTCCGCCTACCGCAGTGCGAATGATTTCCTGAACATCTTTTACATTGATACCATAGCGGGAAATAGCCTGGTGGTCAATGGTGATGCGCAGCTGTGGAGTTCCTGTGACCTGATCCTTCTGCACATCCGCTGCACCGAAAATGGTTCGGATCAACGTTTCGACCTCCCCAGCTTTTTTTTTTAACACCTCCATATCAGCACCGAAAATTTTAATGGCCAGCTCGGCTCTGGTCCCGGTAAGCAGTTCGTCAACTGCGGCTGCGATCGGCTGGGTAAAATTAAACTGGACACCGGGAAAATTTTCAAAGGCTTCGCCCATTTCAGTAAAAAGTTCCTCGGGTTTCCCAACCGTTGTCCATTCAGAGGGAGGTTTAAGAGCAACGAAACCTTCGGCTGAATTCACAGGGTCTGAGTGCGCACCGATCTCACCACGTCCGACGCGTGTTACCACCCGGGTAACCTCAGGAAAACGCTTCATTAAACGTCTTTCAAACCGCAGCATGGTCTCCCTGGCTTCATCCAGGGAAATGGAAGGCGCCATTGTGGCCCTAACCAACAAGTCGCCCTCATTCAGTCTGGGGACGAATTCCGATCCCAGGAGACTAAAAAAGAAACCTCCCATTCCGAGGAGAATTAGGGAGAGTAAGATGGCCGCAAGCGGTCTTTTTACAGAGAAAGACACCACGGGACGATAAGCCCCGATTAAGAGACGGACAACAATGAATTCCTTGTGACTGGAGTTGGAGTCCTTCTTTGTCGGCCGGCGCATCAATAGGCTGCTCAAAACTGGGACCAGCATGATTGCAAAAATTAACGAACCCAGTATGGCATAAGTCATGGTTTGAGCCAGGGGCCGAAAGGTTTTGCCTTCGACACCTTGCAAGGTAAAAAGGGGTAGAAAGACAATAACAATGATGATCAGCGAAAAAACAATGGGCCGTGCCACTTCCACGCCGGCACGCGCGACGATGTAAATCAGAGGCTCAGCGTCGTCAGCTTCCCGCAGCATCCGGTCAATATTTTCCACCATAACCACTGCACCATCCACAAGCAACCCCAGGGCGATGGCCAGTCCCCCGAGGGACATCAGGTTGGCTGATACACCAAAATACTTCATCAACAAAAAAGCAACAGCCAATGAAAAGGGAATCGCCAAAAGTACCACAAAACTGGGGCGCAGACCGCCAAGCATAATTAGCTGGATGAACACCAGGAGTATCACCGCCTGATATAAGGCCCCGGTCACGGTTCGGACACATTTAGCTACCAGGGTCGCTTGATCATAATAAGGAATAATCTTGATGCCGGGCGGAAGAATTTTATTGATCTTTTCCATCCTGGCCTTGACCTCGTTGATGACTTTCGACGTATTGGTTCCGATGAGTTTTAGAACCATGCCGACCACGACCTCTCCTTGCCCGTTCATGGTAGACAAGCCCTGTCGTATCTCTCCACCGATCTTTACCTCAGCGACCTGATTCATGAACACCGGAGTACCGTTCTCCGATTTAAGAACAATCCGCTCAAGGTCGGAAATATTTTGAGCCAGCCCGACGGAACGAACTAAAAGCTGCTCGGCGTTCTTGACAATATACTGGGCCCCGACATTTGAGTTGTTCGCCCGGAGAGCTTCCACAATATCTTTCAATGTCAGGTCGTAGCGCAAGAGATCCGCCGGTTGTACTAAAACGTGGAATTGCTTCACTTCTCCGCCGAGGGAAAGGACTTCCGTCACTCCCGCCACGGTTTGCAGGTTAAACTTAATCAGCCAGTCCTGGATCTGGCGGATTTGATTCAAACTGCGCTTGCCGGACTCATCCTCCACAAAATAAAACAGGATCTGCCCCAGGCCGGTGGAAATGGGACCCATTGCCGGCTCGCCAAATCCTTCAGGAATTTCTTCTCTGGCCAATTGCAATCTTTCGTTGACCAACTGTCTTGCGAAATAGATATCGGTACCGTCTTCAAAGTAGATATTCACAACCGATAAGCCAAAATTAGATACGGATCGGATCTCTTTGAGACCCGGCAATCCGTTCATGGCCACTTCAACCGGGTAGGTCACATACTGCTCGACCTCCTCCGGGGCTAGACCTTCCGTTTCCGTGAAAACCTGAACCAGCGTAGGTGTTACGTCGGGGAAAGCGTCAACAGGCAGCCGGATATAGCTGTAGTATCCCCCGGCCAGGACCAGTGCGCCCAACACCAGCATCAATAACCGGTTTCCCAGTACAAACTGTATTACCTTCTGCATGGTTATACCTCATGGGTCGTTAGGCCCTTATCGGGCTTTAATGGACAACATATTGTAAGAACGGGATGGATCGACGTCCAAAATGTAGAGCTATTTTTGAGTGAGCCCTTAGTGCCCGTGGTCTCCCCCGGCAGCCCCTTTGGAAAGCTGAGCTTTCAGAGTGAAGGCTCCCCTGGCGATATACTGTTGTCCGGCGGAGAGGCCTGATGTAATCTCGGCATATTCCAAGTCCGTACGCCCGACAGTGACGGATTTTGGTAAAAAGCCGCCTTCTTCTTCAACGAAAATAGTGCTTGTGCCGTCTATGTCCTGGATTGCTGCTTTGGGAATCACAATAGGAGCTTCAACACCGCCGACTGCAATTCCGGCTGTAATAAACATTCCGGGCCGTAAGTACCCTTCGGGATTGGACAGAACAACTCGGGCGAGGACCGTTCGGGTTTTTTCACCGACCATGGGCCCCACATAAGAAATTGTTCCCCGGGTATCCGGCATACCGTGGCTCGCAGAAATCACGACCGGCAGCCCCTCCCTGATAAATGGCAGGTCCTTCTGGTAAACGTTTATATTCACCCACACCGAACTAAGGTCTGCGATTACAAACGCCCTGACGTCAGAGCTGAGCGCCTCACCCAATGAGATGTGCTTTTCCGTTACAGTGCCATCAAAAGGAGCAATCATCTGGTATCGTGTAAAAGATAAGTCAGACTGGGTCGGTAATTTTTTTAAAAATTTTTCCGAAAAACCTAAAGCATGAAGTTTCTGTTTCACTGAACGCAGTTCGATCCGCGATTCGGCAAGGATATTTTTAGCTTCAAGATACTCCTGCTCAGAAGATATCTTTTCTTTCCAGAGTTTTTCTTCCCGCCTGAAATTTGACTGAGCCAGGATATTACGTTCACGCGCACTCAAGAATGCCGCTTTGGCGTCGGCAAGCTCACGACTTTCCAGCACAGCCATAACCTCGCCTTTACGGACTCGGTCACCTAAAACCTTTTTAATTTCTCGAGCTATACCGGAAACTCGGGGGGTTACGTGAGCAAGACGATCCGCGTTGAATACGATCTCACCGGGCAAGTTTATATGGTCCCGGATCTTTCCGGGACCCGCCGTCGCAACCTCTAAATCGAACTCTTTGATGTCCTCTTGACTCAATCGGATTTTTTTATCGCTGCCAGGATTCGCATCGGCCTTTTCGCTGTCGATAATTTTATTGCCGTCAGGTTTGTTTTCGGTGTTAATTTTTTTTCCCGTCCGATTGACCAATTGGGGTATCAGGTAAAACCCAACTGACAGGCTGATCGCTGAAATAACAATGGCAAAGAATAATAGTTGCTTTTTGTTCTTCATAACCGGCCTCCCTATGGCTTTTGTTGAGAAGTTCCCGCGAGGGTGTCGAGACCGGCCCCGACCAGCCGCTCTACATCAGCTAATGCCATGTGGTATTGACTCAATGTTTCAAGATACTCCGCCCTCGTTTCAAATAGTGTGCGCTGGGCATCCAGCAAAACCATATAGTTGAATTTCCCCTGGCGGTAGCCTTTTCTTGAAGCCTCAAATGCAGCCCGGGCACCCGGTAAAACTTCTTTTTTTAGAGCTTTTGCTTCAGCATAGGCACTGGAAAGCGACTGATATGCTTGTGCCAGTTTGCTGAGTATCCTTAGCTTTGCAGTTTTCTGTTCTTCTTTCGCCTTTTCTATTCTTCGCCATGCCTCAAGCCGGGTGCCTTGATTTCTGTTAAAAACGGGTATAGGAATAGATACCAAAAACACGAATGCGTTATCATCGTTTTCACTAAAATACCGGGTACCCAAGCTTATTGTGGGATCCGGGATTTTCTTGGCCTCTTCCAGTGCCGCATTGGCGCGACGCTGCTCCATTTCTGTAGCCCATCGTGCGATATCCGGGTTTTGAGAAATTAAATCTTCCAATTGCCCGGCGGTTGGGACAGGTACTATTTTATCGATTTGCCCTTCAGCCTTATCAAATAGCGGCTTTGGGCTTGCCCACATAACCGCAAGCTGTTTGCGTGATGCTGCGAGATTGCGTTTTGCGCGCTCCAAAGCAATTTTGCTAGTGGCATAGGCGACCCCGGCCCTTGTTTTTTCAACGGGGGACACCTTCCCGGCCTTAACACGTGCGGCTACAGAGTTGAGTACTTTTTCAGCAAGGCTGACCAGTTCTTTAGCCAAATCCAGGCGTTTCTGTGCGGCCAAAACAGCCACAAATGCTTTGGTTCCCTCGGTAAGCACGTCGGCACGCTTGGTCAGGTAATCCCAGCTGGCCAGATCATGCCCAAGCGAGGCAATCTGTTTTCGTTTTGAACGTTTTCCGCCCAGTTCGATTAACTGGCTGAGTGAGATCGTGGTTTCGGCTGCGTCAAAATCGTCAAAGGGTCCCGAACCGCCAAAATTCTCCACTTCAATATCTATCGCCGGGTTTGGTAAAAGCCCGGCCTGGAGCGTCCGTGCCTCCTGGGCGCGGACCTCCCAGGAAAACGACAGCAGTTCAGGATTTTTTAGCAATACCAGGAAAAGAGCCCAGCGCAGCGTAATGACACCGGTAGGCTCTGCGGCATTAAAGGGTGAATCACCGGCATCAAGGGTTTTCCTATAACTGGTAAATGCAGCGGGGCCTCCATCCGAATTGGAAGTTTCAGACCACACCGCAGCCGGAGGATGCACAACATAGAGTATCATGCCGAATATGAACACAAAAGATAACCGCGGCAGGGATTTGGGTACCACTCACACCTCCGGATTTATAACATTAATATAATTCTAAACCTCTATCATCTACAATCTTAGATACAGTACAACATATAGTGGGAGATGGCAAGGTGGCTATGACGCTTTGCTATTTTATTAAATCATGCGACTGCGGCTGTTTTCCGCCGGCAAGGAGAGTCATACGGCTTTTGCGGGGTTTTCGCTTGTCCGGGTAATTTATTTTACTATGGGACTGCAGATGTATTTCTATCTTCAGCTTCACAAAGAATCTTAAGACAGTAATTGTCACTGCAAGATTTTAGGGCGGGTGCTCAAGCACCCGCTGATTGTTTATAAACCGTCCGGATAGTCAGGCTGCTATAGGGTAGTGATCGAGGTGCCGGCCGTGCCCAGCAGGGTACCGTCGCCGCGGATATGGTAATAGTCTACTGCGGCTGTTTCGACGCCTGCGGACGAAGGCATGGTAAGCAGGATGTCGTAACGCTCGCCGGGGGCCACCATTTGGTAGGCAGTTGTGAAGGTTTGCGCCAGCGGCCGGCCGTCCGAGGCAATAACCTCGAATGTTAACCCGCCCAGGTTGACCTGCGCGAGCTGGTAGCCGACATTGTTCAGGCGAACCAGAACTTTCTGACCGGAATCCGCCTCGATAGCCGTGGCCGGATCGCTCAAAGTATTGGCACCGTCGCGGCCGTTGATCATAAAGTAGTCCGGACGATGGCGCACCGTTCCGAGCCCGCCGACCATACCACCCATGCCGCCCCCGCTGCCGGAATGCCACGAGCTGTCAAAGGTATGCAGGTGCCAGACATATTCCTTATTAAAACCCGGGCCGCCGGTCCAGGCAACGTCGGTTTCGCCGCCCGGCGGTCGGATGATCACCGTGCCGTACATCCCCATCTCCACATGCAAAACCGTGTCGACATGGCAGTGGTACATGTAGGTCCCGGCATGGGGTGCCGTGAAGGTATAGGTGAACGGCGAGCCCAGATTTGTGTAGCCGCTCACCCGGCCAAAATTCATCATGCCACCGCCTCCTCCCATGCGTGCAACATACCCGGAAGTGCTGGGCACGCCGTCATTTGCCTGATCCACGTCCAGTCCGTGCAGGTGAATACTGTGGGGCATATCGGACCTCAGCATTACCTGCACGGTATCGCCCTCGATGCCCTCGATCACCGGGCCGGGTACGGAGCGATCCCCGTTGAATCCTCGTCCAAAGGACCAGGTACGAAGGGTGGTGCCGTCAGCCAGGGTCTGCCGGCCGCCCATTCTCACATTCAGGCTCGCCGTGTTGGGGCCCAGGTAGGTAAAAGTTCGGCTGCCGCCGATGGCACCCGTGCTGCTGCCATCCCACCACGTGGACATCGGTTTGTTGGTTGTTCTCGACCTTCTCATTCTCATATTGCCTCCTATCGGGTTATGAATTATATCATAATTGTTCTTTAAATCCCCGGCCTCATCCGGTAGCGCTCATCACGATGAGGGCGCCTCCGTAAGGATTGAGGTAGGTACCGTTGGCCGTCACGCCCGGCACGAAGTGGGTGTGCAGCGGATAGGCTCCCGGTTGTTTGACGGGAAGGATGACATCCACGCACTCACCGACATCCACGAACACGGTGTCTTTGTCGATGACCGCGGTTTCAGGCATACGGTTGCGGCCGGCAACCTCTACATGATAACCATGAAAATGCATGGGGCTGGTAATCATGCCGGTATTGATCAAGCGCATCGCCACATCCTCACCGACTTTCATTGCCACCAGGGTGTCGTCGTCTTTAGCAGTTTCAGGATAACTCAGGCCGTTGGCAAAGAAGTAATTCGGTTCATAATTATCCATATTATAAGGCTCTCCGTTGTAAATTGCCTTGTTAAGGCGGTCATCCAGCTCGTTTAACACCAGGGTGTACTGCCGATCAAAGGCAGGGCCGGTGCTGTAAAGAGCGTTCGATCCGTCAGCCGGCATGACGACCAGCGGTCCGGACAGGCCCATGGCACGGCCGATATCGTCGTTTAGGTCGTCATAATACATGTAACTGCCGGCTGGGGGGGCTTTGAAACTGTAGTAGCCAGGAGCCCCATTCTTAGGGACGGCCCACGGGCCTTCCAAATTCTTAACCCCCGGAATGACAAAGTTGATGGGACGATCCAGCTTGTTAGTTACGGTGACGTTTACCGTGTCGCCTTCCTGCACGAGCAGTCCGGAAGTCAGATCCCCGGGGCCTGAGCTCTTAGGATCTTTGAACTGCCACACATAGATGTCCGTGCCATCCATCATGGGTTTGAAAACTCCTTCTGCGACAAAATCGACGCTCACCTCGTTAGCCGCGTCTGTTCGACGGGGCGCCATCAAGGTCAGCCCCGAAAAGGCAAAGCCCGCTGCGCCCAGCATGCCGGCTTTGAGAAAATCACGTCTTTTCATTTGTTTTTCCTCCTTTTTTATAATAATAAAAATTGGTTAAAAGCTAAAGGGAGTAGAAACTACTCCCTTTAGCTTTACCCTATCGTTGCAACAACGGGGTTTAGACTCGCAATACCCTTTGTGCCGGCCGGAGGAACTATTTTCACCTGCAGCCGCCATCGGAACCACCGCCGCCCATGCCGCCGCCGGTACCACCGCCCATGCCGCTGCCGGAACCTCCGCCCATGCCGCTGCCGGAACCGCCGCCCATGCCGCCGTCAGGACCGGAACCACCATGCTCGCCTGTACCACCGTTACCGGAACTCCAACCACCGCCACTGCTCATTGCGCCCATTGCAGCCCCGTTATCAGAATCCCAGCCACCGCCGCGGGTGCTGCCGTTGCCGGAGCTGTGACCCCCACCAAAATTGCCGCCCTGATGTCCACCGGTTGCACCGCTGAACTGCCCCCAGCCGCCGTAATTCTGCGCCGCATGATCCAGCCCCATTCCGCTGCTGCCGGAAAAATTTACTGAATTAACACCGTGCATCATTGATTGTCTGCCCCTAATGCTTCGCGAGAGCGTTTGCTCTATTTGGGAATTATTGTGGGAAAAACTTCCTTTGGCATCACCGTATCCCAGTAAGCCGGGAT
>JAJRVC010000352.1 GCA_024277475.1 Deltaproteobacteria bacterium | reverse complement strand
GTTTTTGCGAAGCGTTCTATTGACGCCATCGGTGACCCGCTCGACCCAATCGAGTTTTCCGCAGGTGGCGATCTCATGACCCTTGTCCCCGGCAGTGCTTCGGGAAAACTGCAGAATTTGACCGCAGATATGACCAATGGAGAAGGGGATGTTTCAGACCCTGAGATTTTTTTGCAGACCGATTCTGATTCATTTCGCATTCTCTTTTCAATGCGGAAAAACAGTACGGACAATTGGCATCTTTATGAAGCCACGGTTAAAGCCGATGGCAGCCGTGACGGGATGCCGAGACAGCTGACTTGCGGTTCGGACAATGAAATTGAACCTGCTTATTTGCCCGATGGTCGTATCGTTTTTACATCGGATCGCCCGGGGCATCTGGATGAATACGAACGCAGAAAGTCAATGCTCCTGCATGTACTGGACACAACGAAGCTTTCCCTGCTTTCCCCGGCACCTTCCTGCGGTGAAGGAGAAGTGGTTCAGATTTCCTTTAATCAGAGTCATGATCGCAATCCCACCGTCTTAAGAGATGGCACCATTATGTTTAGCCGATGGGAGCATCTGGCGAATGTGAATAAGTTTACGATTTTCAAAATCGAACCCGATGGCACAAGCCTTTTTGTGAAATACGGTTCGCATTCCGGCGTCAATTCCTTTTTGGATGTGCGTGAGCGCGCTGATGGAAAGGTCACGGCGACGATGATGCCGCTTTCTGGTACATTTGAAGGGGGAGCTGTCGGTGTGCTTGATGTCGAAAATGAAGCGGATAATAACAATACCGCATCTCAACAGTTGGTGTCCTTTCAGAATATTTCAACCAGGCGCGGTGACTCGCCCAATGGCCGTTACCATGGGGCTTATCAGGTGCCGGACGGCACGGACCGCTATCTCGTTTCTTATTCCGTTGAGGATGGAACGAGTGAAGTGGAAGGCATGGAGGTTCCGCCACCTTCCTACGGTATTTACATGTTGAATACAGATGGCGTGGCGAAGCCGATAAAGCTTCCGGCGGCCGGTTCGGACACGGTGTATGTGGAGCCGATTCCTTTGATGGCTGTGCCTGCAGATCAGATTCCAACAGCCAAATCCACCAGAGTGGCGAATCGAAGCGACCAGGGAAGCACGGGGGTACTCCGTGCTTCCAGTGTCTATGACTCCGAGGCAAATCGGGCCCTTTCGGGAAATGTGCTTGGAAAGAATGGTGTCGCGGTTGATTTGAGGAATGGTGATCCCAACGGAAATATCGATTTTGACAATTTGATTGCAAACCCGAATAAACAAGTCGTGAAAGAGGTGCGTGTGATTGCTGCCGTGCCGAGTATGCCGGGTGTCGGTCGGGAAGATATTGGTTCGACGAATTTTGAACGGCAGAAGATTTTGGGCTATGCTCCCGTTGAGGCTGACGGGTCTTTTAGCATTACCGTTCCGGCAGATACGGCGCTGACGCTCAATGTCGTGGATTCCGAAAGACGTTCGTTTAAAGTCAAAGAAAACTGGCTTCAGGTGCGGCCAGGAGAACCCAATACCTGTAACGGCTGTCATTCTCCGCGCGGAGGTGATCCACAACGACTTGCTGCAGACGCGATTGCCTTTCAAGTGGGTCGTTTGCCATCAACCTTAAGTGCACCCACGACGACTGAGGTCATTGACTATGTTGAACATGTTCAATCCATCTTTACCGCGAAATGTGTCACGTGTCACGCAGCGGTAGCAGGGCCTGCAGGAAATATAGATTTGACGGGCGATCTCTCGGGTGCGGGTTTTACCATTTCTTATGAAAGTTTAGTGGACAATATGAATGGTTCCGGGCTTGTGCGAACAGGTGAATCGCGTCAAAGTCATCTCATCGAACGCATGTATGGCGAGGAACTTCGTGCAGCCAAGGATATTCCTGAAACGGATGCAAACAATCATGCGGCCATGTTGACGAGTACCGAAAAATTAATGCTTGTCGAGTGGATTGATTTGGGTTCTCAGTTTACGAATAAAGCAGTCATCACGAATCCGGGCCGCGCCAACCTGAGCACAGAGGTTTTTGAAAGCACGGTTTTGCCGATTCTCACCACGCGGTGTGGCGGTGCCTGTCATTTGGCTGCTGGAGACAGTGACTTTGTCTTGACGGGAAGTGCTGAAGGTGATTTTGGTGCGGTGTCCTCACGGGTGAATGTGACGAATCCTGCCAATAGCATCCTGCTTTTGAAAGGGGATGGTACCTTGCCCATGACCGGGACAACGACAGCGCCTTTGCCAAACACCGATCCAGATTACACCACAATTCTGGATTGGATTACGGCGGCGCAGCCGTAATCCAAAACTCTTCTGTTATTCGCGAAGTGATATGACACGAGAAAGATTAGAGGAGAAGCAGCCTGTCTCATTGCCCTTTTATGGGATCTGGGGCATATTTTTGATGACACTGCTTCTCCTCTTGATGACGGGATGTGGTCAAGTTGAGCCGGGTGAGGAAGCCACGGTCGGTGAATTGGATCACGATGTTTTTAAGAGCAATGTTCAAGCCATTTTGGACAATCGTGGTTGTTCAAATGGGAGTTGTCATATCCGGGATAAAAATGACCCTTTTTCAGGCGGCCCGGGTGGAAACCTGCGTCTCTATGAATGTACCGTCGAACTGTGCACTGCAGATCAGTTACAAGCCAACCATGACTCGTCGGCAGGCATGTCCAACTTGGTTAATCCCGTTAACAGTCTGCTCCTGACAAAACCCTTGGAAATATCGATCAGTGGCGTTCAACATCAAGGGGGAAATATTTTTCTCAATACCACTGATCCGGATTATCTGGCCTTGCTTGCATGGATTCAGAGTCCATTGTGACGCCTGTTTTGATTACAAAAAATCGCCTGATGATTGTGATGGGCGTGATTGCATTGATTTTGATGGCGCAGCCTGTTTCCGCAGCAGAAAAACGCTACCCGCGTGCAAAGGTGATGGCGCCTTTTTTGGAGATTCGCACTGGGCCGGGCCGTTATTACCCGGTTTTTTATATTGCCGAGAAAGGGGAAGACGTATTCCTCATGAAAAAACGGACGGATTGGTTCAAAGTTCGGCTTTTCAGCGGCCAGGAGGGTTGGGTGCACTACCGGGAGATAGATAAAACGATTCAGGCCTCAGGTTATCAAAAAGGTTGGTCCGAGCGATTTTATGACAACTACATCGACGGTCGTTTAGAGGCCGGATGGGCCTGGGGTGTTTTTGATGAGAACAGCGCCATTTATGTGAGAACGGCCTATCGTTTTACGGAGGGGCTTTCAGCGGAAACGAGTTTGGGTTTTGCCTCCGGCGATTTTGAAGACAGCAATCTCTACCTTGTCGGCCTGGTCATTACGCCTTGGCGAGGCAGATGGTTTTCCATCAATGGGACCATTGGTGGTGGACTGATTGAAACCCGTCCTGCTGACATTCTCATTAATGTAAAGAATGAAAGTTTTAAGGCAGCCTATGCCGGTGTGGGGTTTTCAGCACCGCTTAAGCGGCGGCTTGCGCTGCGCGGCGATTTCAGAAACTACACCCTTTTTATCAGCCCGAAACGAAATCGTGACGTCCGGGAATACAGTCTGGGTGTGATCTTTGAATTTTAATCTTATTGAGTTGAGTTTTGTATGATGAAAAATAAATGGATCCGTTTCGGCTTCGTGTGTTTGTTCCTGTCCTTTTTGAACCAAGCCGTGATGGTTGCCGCGCAAACGCCGGATTTTCCAACGAGTGAAGACCCTTTGATTGCACCACCCGCTGAAACCCTTGCATTCAAAGAAGAAAAAATAGACCAGGAATTCATTGAGATTTCGCCTTATTACGGTCTTTTTGCGCTGGACGGTTTTAGTACTGCGCCTGTGATGGGTCTCAACCTCGCGCTGCATTTGACTGAAGATGTCTTTTTTGAAGGAAATTACGGCATGACGAAAGTCAGCGACGATGGTTTTGGCGGCGGATTGACGATTTTTACCGATACGGATATGACCTATTGGAATGTGAATCTAGGCTACAATCTCTTTCCTGGGCAGATTTTTTTGACACGCCGCCGGACGATGAATTCGACAATCTACATTGTGGGCGGTGCGGGTTTAACCGAATTTGATGCGAAGAGCCAATTTACCTTCAATTTTGGAACAGGTTATAAAATTTTCTTCACAGACTGGATGGATGCCGGTTTTCGACTGAGTTTACATTCCTTTGAATCCGATGTGACAGGAGAAAAAGAAAAGATGTTCAATCTGGAAGGCATTGTGAGCATTGCTTTTTTCTTCTAGTGTTGTTTTCAAGGTGGAAAATGAGGTGAAAATGAGGTGGCATAAAAAAATTGTTCAGGCCGTATTTCTACTGACTCTAATCTTGTTCGCGGATTTTGCTTTGGCTGCACAAAATGTATCTTTGAAACCTGCAGCGGATTTTACTGTCAAAAGTCTTTCTGGAAAAAATATCAAGTTAAGTGAGCAGCGCGGTCGTGTGGTGATTCTGAATTTCTGGGCGACCTGGTGCACACCTTGCAAAAAAGAACTGCCTTTTTTTAATACCTTGTACAAAAAATACAAGGGTGTGGGTTTGCAAATTCTTGGCGTAAATATTGACAAAGGTCGCTCTGAAGTCGTTCGTATGAGCCGTGATTTGAACTTGGCTTTTCCTATTTTGTTAGACCCCAAAGGTGAAATTTCAGATCTTTATTTGGTGCGCAGTATGCCCACGACCTATGTGATTGGAAAAGACGGCATGGTGCATCATATTCATTGGGGTTTTGGGCCGGATGAGCCTGCACGTTACGAAAAAGAGATCAGAGCCCTGCTTAAACAGTAGGGAGAACAGGATATGAAAAATAAATTTTTATCCTTAATCTTACTGACTCTGATGGGCAGCATGAGTGCCTGTGCCACCGTGCAACCCAGAGACCGCGAATTTTTGGCAGATGACATGATGTATTTTGACGCAGACCCGCAGGAGGCGAGCTGGCATCTGCATGTCGAAGAGGTCTTAGAGGGCAGTCGCGGTGGGTTTAGCGGTTCGGGGGGAGGCTGCGGCTGTAAGTGAAGCGCCTCTTTTTTATCATAATAGGAACCGTTTTCCTGTTCTTTTTTACGGTGAAGTTCACAATGGCGATTGATCCGCCCGAAGATGAGGCTTCCGTGGCCTATAATTATTTTAGTGGTGGCGGCATTACCGTGCATGGCCCCGTCATCATATTGAAAAAAGAATTGAAGGGACGCATGTCGATCGAAGCAGGTGGGCGCATGGACATGGTGAGCTCGGCGTCAATTGATGTGGTGACACAGGCCAGCAAAGGCGAAAAATTTACGGACGAGCGCAAGGAAGTTTATTTGGGTGGAAGCCATATTTGGGGTGATACGCTTTTTTCGGCAAATTACACGGTCAGTGACGAGTCCGATTACACCTCGAATACCTTAATGCTGGCCCTTACGCATGATTTTTTCGACCGAAATACGACGGTGAATCTACGTGTTGCCCGCTCCAAAGACGATGTGAGCAGCAACGCCAATCCTTCTTTTGGTGTACAGGGTTTTAACCGGACGGCCTATGGCCTCGGTTTGACACAATCACTCAGTCCCCGGTGGTTGGCGCAATTAAATTACGAAATCACGGCGGATGAGGGTTACATTAATAGCCCTTATCGCAGTGCCCTCCTTGAGAGTACCGCTTGGGTGCCTGAAGTTTATCCCAATGCTAGAACCGGACAGGCGTGGGTACTTCGCAGCACGTACGGCTTTTTGCGAGATCTACAGGCCGGGGGTGGTTTACGAAGCAGTGTGCAAGCGACCTATCGTTATTATCAGGATACATTTGGTGTTGAGTCGCATACGGGAAAACTATTCTATCAACATCGTATTTCGAAAAACCATTCCCTTGGGATTTTTTATCGCTACTATGAACAGACCGCTGCCAGTTTTTATGGCGATGTACTTCCGGCAAATCAGTTATTCAAGGCACGAGATAAAGAACTTTCCACATTTGCGAGTCACGGCGTGGGGCTTTCGTTTAAATTTGAGTCGCGTGAAAAAAAATGGGGATGGTTTGACAGACCTTATTTCAGGATGGGCTACAATTTTTTGATGTTTGATTATGATGATTTTTCCGATCCGCGTACGGGTCAACTGTATTCATGGGAAGCCAATGTTTTTCAGATTTCTCTCGGTTCTCGTTATTAGTCTCGGCCTCTTTACGAGGCTCGCCCCGCCACTGTATGCAGAAAGCTGGCAAGGGCAGCACTTGCTCACAGAGGAACGGGTTTTGATGGGTACACAAATCATCGTGAAAGCCATTGGAGATGACGAAAAAAAACTTGCAGCGGCAATTGAAGCCGCATTTGATGAAGTCCGGCGTTTGGATAAATTGATGAGCCACTACAAAGCGGAAAGTGAGCTTTCACGCATTAATCAAAATGCGGGTGTACGCCCCGTGCCTGTGAGCCGAGAATTGTATGACTTGATTGCAAAATCCATTCGTTTTTCCGAATTGACGGACGGCGCTTTTGATATTTCATTTGCATCGGTCGGAAAACTTTGGGATTTCCGAAAAAAACATGTGCCCTCGGCGGAGTCCATTCAGGCGCAACTGCCCAAGGTGAATTACAAAAAAATTCGTCTAAACGATCAGGACAGCAGCGTCTTTCTGCCCGAAGCGGGTATGGAAATCGGTTTGGGCGGCATTGGCAAGGGTTATGCGATGGATCAAGCCATGAAAGTATTGCAAAAACACGGCATTCAGGACGCGATGGTCATGGCCGGGGGCGATACCCTCATCCGCGGCAAAAAGGGCGATGAACCCTGGAAGGTCGGACTGCGAGACCCGGATCAGGCCGACGGCATTCTTGCTGTCTTGCCTTTGTCGGATCAGGCGATTTCGACTTCCGGCGATTACGAACGTTTCTTTGTTAAAGCGGGTGTACGTTATCACCATATTTTGGATACAAAAACAGGTTTTCCCGCAACGGCCTGCCGCAGCGTGAGTATTCTCGCACGGGAGGCGACAACCAGTGATGCTTTGTCCACCTCCATTTTTGTTCTGGGGCCCACAGCAGGGCTTGCACTGATTGAAAGACTTCAAGACGTCGATGGCATTATTATTGATCAGGAAGGCAAGGTACATCTTTCGTCTGGTTTAATGGCCTTGAATCCAGAGCCTGCAGCAAAATGAGGAATAAGATAATGGAAAGATCGAGACGCTTATTTGTTTGTGTTCGTACATTGGCGCTTATTGTGATTGTGATGTCTTTTTCATCCGGCCTGTGGGCGCAAGAGCAGTTCTTGGACGCGGCATCTGAGCAGACAAATCAGGACGTCGTAGAAGTTCTTGAAAATACAGAGTTGGCCGTAGAAACCACCGAGCCCATAGAAAGTCTTGATCCCAAAATTCAGGCGCTCAAAGAGGAAATACTCGAACTTAATACCCAGCTCTTTCGACTTCAGGAGGATCTGCTTTTTCCAGAGGATTCTTCGCTCGTGATTTTTTTGAGCGTGCAGGGGGGACATTATTTTAAGCTCGATTCTGTCAAACTCCACCTGAATGACACACTTGTTGCCAGTCATCTCTATACAGATCGGGAGGTGACGGCCTTGGGCAAAGGCGGTATCCAACGGATTTATCAGGGCAATTTGAAATCTGGTGAACATCAATTGGTGGCTATTTTTAGCGGTGTTGGCCCGCAACAAAAAGATTATAAACGGGCAGAAACCATTCAAATCAAAAAAGAAAAAGGGGCGACCTTTATTAAGTTGATCGTACGCGATGATGCGATTATCAAACAAGCTGAGTTTACGTATGAGACTTGGAATTAAACAAGCCTATATTATTTTGGCACTTATGGCATTGTCTTGGCTTCCGCCCGTCGTGTGGGCAGAAGAAGTGTCGCTCGTATCGGAAGCCTCTGTGGATGAGGGTACGAAGGTGCTTCAAGATACCTTGCTCAAAACGGCCTACTTTCATTTTTTTATTGAAGACTATATGTCTGCTGCGACGCACTTACGTCTTGTCGAAGATGCGGCCAAAGCCCCCTATGATGAGCAGATGCTCAATCGCAGTCGCATGCTTTTGGGCAGTCTCTACTTGGCTTGGGGCATGGATCGCCCGGCCACACGTATTATCAAGGCGTTAGTGGGTGTTTTCCCGCCCGGCAAGGCGAGAAATGATTTACTGCTTTTTGTGACACGCATGCAATACGAGCGGGGTCTCTACCAAACGGCGCTTGAAACCTACAGGCTTTTTGATGCCGCGGAAGATTTTTTGAAAATGGACGAGGCTGTCTATCTGGCGGGCATGAGTCACTATGCCCTGGGTGCGATAAAAGAGGCCGTGACACATTTAAACCGAATTACACCAACAAGCCGTTATTTCCCTTATGCGCAATTGACCTTGGCCCAGTCCCATTTTTTACTCGAAGAGCATGTAAAAGCGCTCGATTTTTTTGAAAAAATCAGCCGATATGACACTTCTGAGAATGTGTTACTCAAATCATTTCAGGAAAAGAGTCGATTGATGTGGGGACAATTCCTGATTGAGGATAGCCATTACGGTAAAGCACGCACGGTGCTTTCGCGGATTCCCGAAGACAGTCGCTTTTTTCCCGATGCCCTTTTTGCGCGGGCCTGGGCAGCGTTTAAGGCTCGGCATTATTTAAAAGCCATTTTGATTTTTGAAGATTTAATTAAACTTTACCCGGAACATCCTTATGCCTTGGAGGCTTTGACGGCCGTGGGCCATGGCTACAATCGTCTAAAGGCCTATCAAACCGCGCTGGATCATTATGCCGAAGCCATCGATTTGTACAAACGTGAGGAGAAGCTGCTTCGAGATTTTGTTGACAACTTGGAAGATCCTTTGCAGTTGCGTGCTTTGATTGACATTTATAATGAAAATGGGTCGGATGAAGGGTTTTTGAGCATTTTATTAGCCGAAGATGATGCCGTGCGTTATTGGGTTGCACAATATGGCGAGCTTTCAAAACTGACGGTTTTTTTAGATCAAAAGTTACGGGACATGTCTGTTTTTGAGGTCATGGTGGATCATCGTGAAACGGTTTTCCGTTCCTTTCTCCCTGAAGTTGATCGCTCTCTGGCACTTGATCCCGTCGCCGTTTTGCAGAAAAAAAGTGATATTTTAAATCAGCGGATTCAAAGGGCTGTGAATGTGGAAGAATTGAGCATCTTGGTGTCGTCGGAGGAAACAACGCGCTTAAATGAATTAACGCACTCCCGCGCAAGTCGTGCCGTGATCGGCTTGGATCTTGAGCGTCTCGAAGCTTCCGAAGCAACTACGGCGCAGCGTGCCGAGATTACGACACTCAAACAGGATTGGGAAAAAGTATCGCGCTGGTTTCAGATTATTGAGGGCGAACTCACTTGGACAATACGCACTGAATGGCCTGCGCGAGCGGATGACCGACAAGGCGCGCTACGACGGGTGAATGCAGATCTGTCGGACATGGCGGTATCACATGCGCGTCTGATGCTTTCGGTGCCGACTTTGTCTCGTGAAATTGCTGATTTTAGGGTACGCATTGCAGCGGCGCAAGCTGCACTGGCAGAAAAACGAGAGAAGACCCGCGATTTGCAGGCGGCGACTTTACCCGCGCTCAAAGAAAAATTGCTTGCGGCGTCTGAGCGACGCTTAGATCGTTTGATGAAATTTGCAGCGACGGCGGAGTTAAGCCAGATTCAAATTTTCGATATCAACGCGGAAAAACCTTAAAATATGAACACATTAAAGTCATCATATTTGAAACTTACTGTCCCGCTCTTAATGTTCCTTGCCGTGCTAACAGGATGTGGGGGTGTACAGAAAACCGTCAAACCCAGCCTGTTCTCGGAAGAAAGTTTGCAGGCACGTCAGGCTGTTTTAAAAGAAGAAGTGAAGGTGCTTCGTGATGTTGCGGTGATTTCTAAAAAAGGGGAAGCACTCAGGGGCTATCAAGATCTTTTGGAACGCCATTCTGATCCGGGAAGCGTCGTGCGCGCACCTGCCTTGAAGCGCTTGGGTGATCTGTATATGAAGGCGGCACATGCGCGTTTTTTAAGAGAAATGGAAGCCTATGAAATTGATCCTGCAGGCCCGCTTCCCCTGGTTGATTATCAGGATGCCATTGAAACGTATACCGCCTTATTACGTGATGACCACGATTATCGTGAAAATGATCAGGTGCTCTATGCCCTTTCGCGGGCCTATGACGAAACCGGGGAAAGGGATCAGGCCCTGCCCCTGCTTGAATGGCTTGTCAAAGAATACCCCTTAAGTCCTCATCGCTTGGAAGCCTCCTTCCGTCTGGGCGAATATTATTTTGATCG
>JAJRVC010000351.1 GCA_024277475.1 Deltaproteobacteria bacterium | reverse complement strand
TTTTCTTTCGATGGTTGCTCGCTCTTGGGCGGCATGTATCGGTCCAGATTAATTTGATCCAGATCCAGGTCAAATTTAAGGTTCGGTTTCGAAAATTCGGTCACTGCAGCGGAAAATTTCAACTTGGATTGATCCAGTTCCATATTGCCATTGGTCAGCAATACTTTCTTCTTGTCAGCTTTTACGTGAGCTTTGAGAGCCAGGCGGCTTATGGCCTCGGGATCCGTTGTGGCCACTGGAAATTCCCATCCCAATTCGGACATTAGCATTCGCGGTGAGAATTCAGCGAGTTCGATGTCCAGATCGACTCCGGGACTGATGACGGGATTTTCAAGGTAGCCCTGCAGGCGTAAATCCAACTGTTTAAGGGCTTTTATAGATAAATCCAGCGCAATTTTACCTTCTTTCAAACCGTTCCTCACCGGTCCGACGGTTCCTTCAAGCGACAAAGGTTTTTTGTCCAACTGGGCGGAAAACGTCAGCTTGACAGGGCGATCCAGCGATACATCTTTTAAGATTAAACTTAAACCCGTAATTTCCTTTCTTGTACCCGTGGTGTGATCTATCCAGAGGACCGAACCATTATTAATGGAAATATTTTCGGCGGTCAGAGCACTGATCGGAATGCCCAGCCCACCCGGGGCTGTTGTTGTCGGTGGCGTCTTCTCTTTAGATGCATTTTTGGCCGGTGGTTTCGGTTGGGCCCAATTTTCAAGTCCTTTTTTGTTTCTTTCCAGTACAATTTGCGGTTCGTTTAAAACAAAGCGTTTAATTTGAATATCTTTGCTGAGAAGTGGCAAAAGTTTTAGCCTGACTTCAAAGGATTTAACCTTGATAAAATCTTTTTCAGTGAATCCGGCCGGGTTGCCCAAACGCAGATCTGAAAAAGAAACACCGGCCCAGGGGAATAGGGACAGACTAAGATCATCTCCCACCGAAAAGGGCCGACCGGTTGCTTCGCTCACCTTGCTTTCAAGAACAGGTTTGTACTTTGCGACATCGACAAACATGGGTATGAGAACCAGGGCGGCAATGATGACCACCACAAGGCATCCGACAATAATTACACCCCATTTAAAAAAGCTCTTCATCATATTCCTCCCTTCAAAAGCGCTCAGAGAAAATCCGAATAAGGATTAATGCGTTGCTGAATCAGCCTAATCTAGGCACCCGCGTTGCCGGTGTCAAGCATAGTGAGGGCTCATAAATACTAAGTTGTTTTGTAAACATTCACGGGTTACAGTTATGCGGTACAGGGTTGTTTTGAAAGATGAACGTCGAATAATGATGTCGCTTCGCTCCGCAATTTAAGTTCATTTGTTTTCAAAAAAGGGCAGGGCTATCTACCTGCCTTGCCTGTTGGGATTAAATCACAGTTGTTGTTAAATGACAGTCCTTAGAGCAGAAACCCAAAACCTGAACACTGACATTTGGATAATTGTCCAGGCTCCAATCAATCACTCTTCTTTTTGGACAGGGCATGCTGTAATTTCTCGCCCAGAGATCCCATGGCGGAATTTGAGCTGTTGGTAAAGGTCTGCCAGTTTCGTTCATCGGCCGTGTTGCCGGGAGCCAGGGTTATTTTCCTTTCAGCGGGATTTATGTTTTCAATAAGGACCGGTATTAAATCGCCCTCCTTCAATTTTTCTACGACTGCCGGTTCGCTGAGCCTGTGAATATTCGACTTCGGAAGAAGTCCGGTGATGCCGGGCTCCAGGGTGACAAAGTAGCCGAAGTTTTCTTTCTTTTCCAAAATGCCTTCAAGCGCCTGGCCGGTCGTGTATTTATCTGAGACAGCGACCCATGGATCGCCTTCGGCGTCTCTGATACTCAACGCTAAACGTTTTTTTTCAAGATCAATTTCCTTGATCAGGACCGACACGGTTTCACCGACGGAGACCTCGTCTTCAGGCTTTAAAACCCGCTTTTTATAGCTCATTTCACTGATATGGACCAATCCTTCAATGCCGGGAGCTACTTCCACAAAGACACCGAAATTGGTGCAGCGGGTGACGGTCCCTAAGATTTTTTCGCCCTCATGAAAATTGTCGCCGGCACTGTCCCAGGGGTCTTCACTGAGTTGTTTTATCGACAAACCGATTTTTAGCTGTCCGGGCCTTTTATCCGGTTCGATGCGGATGACCTTGACCTGCACGGTTTCCGCTACTTTGACCATGGTTTCGGTCTGTGCCGTTTTCGACCAGCTGAGTTCAGATACATGAACCATTCCTTCCACCCCTTCAGACAGCTTTACAAATGCACCGAAAGGCATTATCCTGGTTACGGTACCGCTCAGGACGTTTCCGACACTCAGGGTTTCATAAAATGCTTTTCTCGCCTTTTCCTGTTCCCTGGCGAGTAGTGCACGCCTGGAAACGACAATATTCCTACCGTTTTCTTCGAAGGTTGAAATTAAGAAATCGAAGGTTTTGGCCACATAATCCGTGGGGTCCTCGACATAATTGAGGTCCACCTGGCTTATCGGACAA
The DNA here is from genome assembly GCA_024277475.1 of Deltaproteobacteria bacterium. The sequence continues at coordinate 1,598 of JAJRVC010000351.1, read as the reverse complement.
AATGCTTTGTGCTGCAAAACTTCAACACGTAAACCGCCCTTGCACGTTTCTATAATTTTACCCTGCACGGGTACGGCCTTTTCATAGGCCTCCCTTAACATGTGCAGACCACCGATACCTGATACCGCTTTGGACAATTTGATCTCTTCTTCAGACAGCGCGACAACATACAACTCCAGTATGTCACCTTCCTGGAGCGCCAACTGTCCATTTTTATCGATCAATTCGCCCTTGTCCACCACACCGTCGATCTTGCTGCCGGTATCGATAAAAACAGAATCCCTGCCAATGGAAACAATTTTCCCACGGATTTTATCACCGATTCCTACCTCGGCATCAGTCCCGGGACTGTATGCATCAAGCATCTCGGCAAAGCTCTTTTCATTTTCTTCATTGTTATCATCGTCCAAATGATTCGTCATGATTCGTGCTCCTTCGGTTTTATCGTCCTGAAATAGACTAGTGCCCATCCACGAAGCCTATTTTATCCATGGGCACTGGCTGTAAGTTTCCAATTCAGAAATGAGCAATTTTTTCTCTGAGCAAGGCCGCACAAGGGTTTACGTTGAGACGTACTTTTTGTACTTCGCAGACGTAAACCCGCGGAGAACGCCGCTCAGAGAAAAAAGGGCCATTTATGGATGGAAACTAGCTAACAGTCATGCCTTAACAGGGGAGTTTAATATTTTCAAGGAGTAGTTTCAAGAATATAATACAGCCGCCATTTTCTTTAGATATTTTTCTACCAGGTATTTCTATATTACATTGACAAACTGACAACCGCATAATAAATTACAAAATAAATCGACCAGTTATAAGTCCTATCCCAAAACACAGGGAATTAATGAAGACGAATACGGGGTGACCCCATGAAGGACCGTTGCGAATATTTGATGGAGGGCGACCAGGAGGCATTACGGCTGGATGTCAAAACCGACGTCAAAGCAGTTGAAAAGCAAGCATTGTGGGCCGGTATTAAACCCGGCATGCGCGTTGCCGATCTGGGTTGTGGTGCGGGCAAAACCACTTTTTATTTAAACAGGCTGGCTCAGCCGAAGGGCCGGACCGTTGGCGTCGATATCGCCGAGCAGCGGATCAAGTACGCCAAAACCCATTACAACGATGAAGGCATCGAGTATTTTACTGGTGACATCCGCGAGCCCCTTGATGATTTGGGGCATTTTGATTTTATCTGGGTCCGTTTTGTGCTGGAATATTTTCTTAAGGACAGTTTTGATATCGCGAAAAACATTTCCAAAAATCTCAACCCCGGCGGTATCCTTTGCCTGATTGATCTGGACTGCAACTGCCTGCGTTATTTCGGTCTTCCGGAACGACTTGAAAGGGCCACTGCCGGCCTGATGAAATGTCTGGCAAAAAATTGCAATTTTGATCCTTATGTGGGCGTAAAACTATACTCTTTTCTTTATGATTTAGGTTTCAGGGACGTCGATGTTAATCTTAGTCCTCACAATTTGATCTTTGGCAAGCTAAAAGAAAATGAAAAATTCAATTGGGCCAAAAAAGCAGAGATTGCCGGGAGAAATTCGGGTTACCCCTTTGAAGAATACGGTGGGGATTTTGACGCTTTTATGGAA
>JAJRVC010000350.1 GCA_024277475.1 Deltaproteobacteria bacterium | reverse complement strand
CTTGGTGCTTTCCAGCTTTGGAGATAAGGAGAGATTCTGCCGCTGCTGGACGGCATGGATGTTTTCAAGGAGCTGCTGCGGAGACAGAACCAGTTCACGGTTCTTAAAGCCGGTCTCGGAGATATTCGGCTCCATTGATGGCAAGCGAGCAGGGGTAGGAACTACAGCCTTTGCAACCATGCCCGGATCAATTCTATAGGTGACGCCTTCACTCTTCGGCTGCCCGGCAAAGCAGTCCGCCACTGCCTTGACCGCTTCGGTCTGGAATGCCTGTTTCTTGAATTTCAGTTTCATGAGAAATCCGTTTACCGTTTACTGTTGACCGTTTACCGTTGTAGTTTGGCTATGTTATCTTTTACGGTGAACGGTTAACAGTAAACGGAGAACAGCCCTAAATAGCTTTGACTTCAGTGGTGGGAGACAACAGCTTGAAGATCTGCTCCACATTGATTTTCACGCTGTCGCTGCCAAAGGAATCGTCACGAAAGACCGCCCGCAGGGGTTTGTGTTTTGCCAATTCCTTGACCATATCTTCAGTAACTCCCGCATCAAAACAGGCAAGCAGGGCGTTGGTGTCAACGAAGAAAACGGTTTTGTCACTAATAGTTTGCTTGGCTATGGGCAGGGCCAGGTCAAGACCCCAGTCCAACATGACCTGAAAAAGCAGATCTTCCGGCCGGCGATCGGGCTTGATGTTGTCTTTGAACAAATCCAGGCTGCCCTGTTTCAGCTCGTCCGGGGTGTAATAGACATCCTTCATGTTCGAGGTGTCCACCTTGAATACCCGGAAGCCGATATCGAGGTTTTGGGTGGTTAGAGGCGACTCCTCTTTAATCTTCTTTCCTGCTCGGCGAATACGTTCTTTTCCAATTTCAGCAATGGTTTTGTACCCGGCTTTGTAGGCTTCTGATTTTTCATCACATGGCTCGGGAAGTTGGACCATAATGAATTTACGATAGGACTCATCTTTCGCATTGAGTTGCATAACAGCATGTGCGGTGGTTGCTGAACCAGAAAAAAAATCAAGTATAATGTCGTTTTTAAGGTCACCTTGCTCAAGAATTTCTGTTAAAAGTGCTGTCGGTTTTGGAAAATCCATAACTCTGCGACCAAATAATTCGTCAATATCTGCTGTTCCATCTTTAGTAAACCACTTGTCACCAATAACTGTAGAATAGCCAGTAAAATCTGATTCAATTTCAGCTATAAAAGCCTTGCGACGCGGGCGTCCCTGTGGGTCACCTGGCCAAAGAATACGACCTTCAGCTATCAATTTGTTCATTGTCTTAGGCTCATACCGCCATCCCATTTTCGGGCAGCCATAGTTTATTCCGGTCTTTGGATTGATTAAATCATAATGTAGGTTTGGGCGGCGATCGGCTGTTGCAAGACTAACCATATTTGCACTGGCCCAATCACCACGAAGATCATTGTCTGGGTTTTTGTACTGCGATTTATCTCTTTCAGAACCACGGATTTGTTTGCCATAACAAATAATATATTCATGATCTTTTGATGCACCGTTAGTTGAACGATTGTCTTTATTCAGTCTACTTTTCCAGAGAAATGTTCCTACAAAGCGATCTTCTCCGAAAATCTCATCACAAAACTTTCTCAAATTTGCGATTTCACCGTCATCAATGGATATAAAAATAGCTCCATCATCTCTCAAAAGATTTCTCGAAAGCTTTAGCCGAGGATACATCATAGAAAGCCAATCCGAGTGAAAGCGTCCATTTGTCTCAGTGTTTGCAACTAACCGGTCCCCTTTTTCGTCTTTTTGATTGGATCGTTGAAGAAAAGACTCTGTATCTATCGTGAAATCATCATCATAAATAAAATCATTCCCCGTGTTATACGGCGGATCAATATAGATCATCTTGACCTTGTTCAGATAGGTTTCCTGCAGGAGTTTCAGCACCTCCAGATTATCTCCCTCGATAAAAAGATTTTTAGTGTTTTCAAAATCAACACTCTCCTCTTCACAGGGCCGCAGGGTCTTGGCAATGGGAGCATTGGCAGTCAGTATCGCCTCATTCTTGCCGGGCCAGCTTAAGGTGTAACGTTCACGTACCCCTTCCACCAGGCTGCCGGAAAGCTCCTGCCGCAGCAGATCGAAATCCACGACCTTTTTAACAATGCCGTTTTCATCCCTGTCCTCGGTAATACAGTTAGGGAAGAGTTCGGAAATTTTCTCGATATTTTCATCCACCAGGTTGGGGCTCTGCATTTTCATTTTGTCCATATCAGAATCCTTATCAAACATTCACCGTTTACCGCAACTGAGTATCGACCGGCGGTGGGTCACTTAATTTACTTAACAAATTTACTTAACATCTACCGAAAACGATACCTCCTGGTTTTCGGTGAAGGAATAGTGACCATTTGATTTCATACTCCTGACTTCCGAGGGTGTTAACCTGGCTGTTGCTTTAAACCCCCATTCGGGGATAAGCGCCTTTACGAAGTTATTTTCTTGCGGGAAAAAACAAAAAAATAACTTCTAAGGCATTAACAAGTAACCCCCCATGGTGCGCAGATCCTACGGGATGCGTGGGGGGTGTTGTTCGAATATCGCAACGGCATAACTGACCTGGATCAATGATAGATTCATTGGTTGATTATGACAATGCTTGTCCCCTTTCATTTCAATTCCTGTAATCGCACCCGCAGGGATCGTATCTGACCATTCAGTTCCACCTTGCGATTGAACTGCTTTTCTCTCTTCATCCTTGCTTCCAGTGCCTTCAATTCCCGCTGGAGTTTCCGTATCGAGCCCACCCTTTCAACAAGGGCGCCGAGAGTCTCGGCAGACCGTATCGGTTGTTCAATATGGGCCAGGAGCATCTGCTCATAGAGACCTTTAAGATCAAGCGTAATCGGCAGAGGCTTGGCCAGGCCTGAATTTTCCTGCCAG